>JANSWS010000245.1 GCA_024743355.1 bacterium | reverse complement strand
CGGACAGCCCAACGCGCGCAAGCGGTTCGACGTTCGAAGCAGTTTCCGCATGATGTGAAAGTCACCAACGCGCGCAACGACCTCCGTAAAGTAGTTCGAACTGGCGACAGCCGGAAGCAGCCCTGGGAGCCCAAACTTCTTCGGGCCAGTAAGCCAACGCAGATTCTAGTTCCAGGGGGAAGTTCCTTGTTACAGCTTCCTTGTTCTCTTGCCACAGCGTGGACGACTCAATCGGGAGGGAACCGGCCAAGCCAGTTGAGTTCCTGGCGTATTGAAATGATGCGGCTGCGGTTCGCGCTCAGTGCGTCGATTGTGGCCCGACCGGTTGGAGTGAGTCCTTCAATGGAGAAATCATCATTAAGCCGAAAGTGCTCATTCCAGGCTTGCTGTCTAGGATTGAAGATTCGGACAGACTGATTGGTGACGGGATCGACCAACGTCATTCGCGCTGCTTTTCGGAGTGAGCACGAGACGCAAGCGAGAGCCAAATTGCTCGCAACCGTTTCTCCACCTTCTGTAAGCGGGACGACATGGTCGATATGAAAGGTAGCTTCCTGTGAGTTCTGCGGCAGTAGGCAGTATTCGCAGCAGTCTCTCGCCCGCTGTCGGACTCTTCGGGCCAGTGCAACAGGAATGTGCGAGCTCACTGGTCGCGCGGGCCAGCTGCTCGCTCAGCCCGTATTTTCAAGATCGCAAGCATGTCGACCAGATCGCATAGTGCCTGCGCCTCTTGTCGCTCGCTTTCCGTCAGCGGATTGCCTTGCTCTTGTTGGTCAAGAAGCGATTGCAGGCGATCGTTAAGGGCCGGTGGCAGCGAAAATTGATCCCAATCTTCTGGCAGCTCAAGTTGTAGCGTAACTGAACTCATCGGTTCCTCGATATTACCATTTTGGTTAATTATAGCACGAGACGCCTGAGCGAATCCATCCGCATGGGACTTAAGGCAGCACAACTGATTTCCAGAATTCTGACCGATAACTGACCAATTCTTGCCCCGTTTCGGGCGGTGAGCGAAATTGCCAAAGGCCGTGATTTTGCCATCAGTCATTCGCCGCCAAAAACATCTGCGGCCAAAAGCCGACTCAACGGCTAGTATTTTAGGAGATTCGCCCAACTGCAGCTGACTGCCAGCGGGCGGACAGCCCAGTGCGCGCAAGTGGGTTTGGCACAGTTTAAGCCAGAGGAGAGGGCTCTGTCACTTCGAGTTTATCGAAATTGTGCCTGTTGCGAACTCGCCCGAACAGTCGACAAGGCGGCTGGGATGGCCAGTGCCGAGCTGTCATCAACGTGACGACTCTTGTGTTTGTGGCGTTGCGTTGTCTACCAAATAACCTACGAATCGTCGCTGATCATTAAACACGGCTACGTACCCAGGTAGTGTTGCCGTCGCTTCCCAAAACGGATTCAAAACGGTAGCGTCACTGCAACTTGTAAATGTGATATCCATTGCCAACGCTGCACCAGCCACAACCTTCTCCGTTCGTGGTGAGACAACAACAAACCCCATCTCAATTCCGTTGGCAATCAGGCGTTTGTTTTTTAAGATGCTTGGTTCTGATTCTTGCGCACACGATTGAGGCGACGGAATCAGCAGAACACTAACAGTAACCAGGAATCGCATTATTGCTGGAGAAGGAAGCATCAGTCGTCAGCCTCAAGAATTATGTGTCCCGTCTCTGGATCGATGTAATTCGAAATATTGTCAGTCCATTTCGGATGATCGAAGGTGTTCTGATCCGGCGGGTTAGGGCTGTAATCCGATGAATCGAGGGTCCAATTCTGACCATCCGGACTGGATGCGTAGCTATCGGCTTTTCAGGTCAGTTTCGGAAATGATTTGATTATCCGCAGATTGTGCATGGCGTTGGATAGACCCATGCATGCTCGCTCGTTCCCGAATCTGCGGCGGCACAGGTGACTGATGATTCGTCGCTCCTTGCTGCTAGGAAGCGCCCGAATCACGAAGTCGCTGGATTGCTTCCAGTTGCAATGCAGCCGCTTGGTCCTTTGGACTATTAATGTGACGTTTAACAGTGATCAGATCGTCGAGGCCAATTACCTGAACCTGGCAACTTTCCAAGTCGATGCTTTCGGAACGTAGAATCAACGAATCGTAATCGCCAAATGGTTCCACCCATCCGAGAAGATCCAATGGCCCGTAATCGGTGTCAAATGTGAAGTTGGCCCCCAACGCGAGACTCTGTGCGTCAACTCGAAACGGCAGATCAGCTGGAGCGCCGCGCAGGGAAGGATGAAGCTCCAAAAGTGCCTGGGCCAGATTGTGCAGATTTGATGCTGTGCGACGGTAACAAAGATCGACATCGAAAGTTGGGTGCGGCGATCCATGCAGTGCGGCCGCTTGACCGCCAATCACCAGAAACTCGACCCCATGCCGGTTCAGCAGCTCCGCGATTTCAACCAGCCGTGGCTTGTCGGTGTTTTCGTCCATAATCAATCAAACGCTGCGTGTCCCTGGCGCTACGCTCCATTACCTCCAGACGTTGTCTAGGCGTCCTTTGCATCATCCAACGCAGTAATGAAAGGTCGACGCCGTTGTCGTCGTACTGGCTGTCGTCAAACACGACGCCTGCATTCGCCTCTGGCATTTTTGCTTTGGGGTTTGATTCGTCGTCGTTCATCCGATCATCTTACCATGGATTCTGATTCAGCAATCCTGCCGATGCCTGGGAAAACTACCGAATCTACGACGATTTACAGGCGTCCTGCGCCGCGTTTCGGCAGATTATGGCGTCGTCCTCCACATGACCAAGATGCGTTGGTGACTTTGACCGCGGGTGATCTGTGCATATCGCGAACTCGCGCTGGTGTGGGACCCCGCTGGCGGAAAGTGCGCTGAAAATGGCCAAGCGTTTATGGCTTTGACAAGCCTATCCTGCCGCCCTTAGGCTAATTTCTACGAGAATGCCTATGGCGTTTGCCTTGCCCTTAAAATTTCTATGCTACAGGGGGTGGAGTGCAGCTCAGAAACGGATGTGCGCGTCAGGACTGTTGCCAAATTTCACTGGCACTCAAGTTCCGTGAACGTGTGCGCAGCCTGCTCATGGAGAATACGCTAGGGAACTCCCACACGAGCGACCCTGCCATGGCGGGGCTCGATCCAGATCCGCGCCCTATCTGGACAAGAAACTCGCAGGCACGTCTAAATCAATGGCTCCCGCCCCTTTCTGACGACACAGCGGGAAGCTGCCCAGGATTGGTTGCACTTTGACAGTTGCACCGGGGCGGCGGGATAAAACGACCGGCATCCATCAGATAAGCAATTCCTGAATCACCTGTCCTCCAAACTGCGATAGCTGTTTGAAACGGCCGCCATGGAAGTAAGTGAGCTTGTTGTCGTCTAATCCGAGCAAGTGCAGCAGTGTGACGTGCAGATCGCGGATGGGATGGACGCACTCGACCGCGGTGGATCCGAGTTCATCCGTAGCGCCCACGATACCCGGACGTACGCCACCGCCAGCCAACAGCATGGTCATGGCCTGGTTGTTGTGGCCGCGTCCCAAAGAGTAAACTCCGCCACGCTTGTTGTTGTCGGGGGTCCGCCCAAACTCGCCCGTCCAAATCACCAAGGTGTCTTCCAACATGCCTCGCTGCTTCAGGTCGCGAATCAGGCCGGCGATGGGCTTGTCGACACTCTTGATGCGAGCCGAATGACCACGCTCTAAGTAATCATGGCTATCCCAACCGCCGCTGAAAATCTGCACAAATCGCACGCCACTCTCCACCAAACATCGCGCCATCAGACACTGCCGCCCGAAGGCTTGCGTTTCCGGGTCGTTGAGACCGTACATGTCCAAGGTGGATTGTGATTCTCGGGAGAGATCGACGACCTCGGGAATTTCAGTCTGCATTCGAAAGGCCAATTCGTAGCTTTCCATGCGAGCCTTGAGCTTGGGATCTTCAACACCCAAGGATTCCTGATGGACGTTATTCAGGTAAGCCAATTCATCCAGAGCCCGGCGTTGATGAGCCCGCGTCTTAAAACTCTGCGGCGCCAAATCCAGAATGGGTGATCCTTCGGGACGCAATCGCGTGCCTTGGAAATACGGAGGCAAGAAGCCGTTGCTCCAGTTCGTGGCGCCGCCCTGAGGCAACGCGAGCTCCGTCATGACGACAAAGCCAGGCAAATTCTGGTTCTCGCTTCCAAGGCCATAGGTGGCCCATGCCCCCAGGGCAGGATCGCCTCCCAAGCGGCTGCCAGTATTCATATGAAACAAAGCTTCGGGATGATTCAGCGATTCGGCCTGACATCCCCGGTAATTACACAATTCGTCAGCAACATAGGGGTCCGCCAAGTGCTTCCACTGATTGCACATTTGAATTCCATTGCTGCCCACTTGCTGAAATCCAAAGGGACTGCCCACAAAGAACTTAAATCCCTTCTCTTGTCCGGCTGTCAGCTTCGATTCCTGCTTGTGCAGTCGGCTGAGTTCGGGTTTGGGGTCAAAAGTATCCATCTGGCCCGGTCCACCTTCCATGAACAGCATGATCACCCGCTTTGCCTTCGCTGGCAGCATTGGCGCTTTGGGTGACAGAGGACTGGATGTGGACTGGGCCTCGCGAGCCAGCATGTCATTCCAAGCAACGGTGCCTAAGGTAGCCCCCAGGCCATAAAGAAAAGATCGTCGGCAGCTGGTAAACATAGAAAACACCTTGATGGGCTATTCGACATACATGAATTCGTTGCTGTTGAACAGCAGCAGGCATAGATCCGCCAGAGCCCGTGTGCTGCTGGAAACATCGGCTGCTTTCGCATCAGGCACGTAAGCTTCGAAGACTGGCAGAATCTCGTCATACTCAAACGGTTGTCCGCTAAATTCCTCTACCAAAGAGCGGGTGATGCTGGTGGGATATGTCGGAGGCTGAGCCGCGTGCTGAACATGGTAGCTCTGCATGTCACTCACATACTGCGACAGTCGTTGAGATTCCGCCGCCGTGGGTGGGCGATTCAAAATCAACTCGAAAGCGCGGCTAATCTGCGAGGGTAGATCCGCTGACTCCGCTTCCAGTCGCAGGGCCATGGCAATCGAGCGATCTGTCATCATGTCGCTGTTCAACAGCGTAAAGACCTGCGGTGTGACCGCAGCGCTTTCTCGCATCTCGCAAGACTCGTTCGGATTGGGCTGATTGAATATTTCGGTAAACGGGTCCGCTTGTCCTCGAACTTGGTAGGCATAAATGGAGCGACAATTGCGCTCGGTTGGAGTTCGTGAAGGTTGGTAGGCTGGCGCCAGCGAAAACTGAATCATGCGTGGTTGCAGGGCAACTTCCATATTAATTTCAGGCGAGCCCGGCAGGCCTCCCTTACGCTGGGTCAATTCCCCGCTCATCTGCAGAATGGCATCACGGATCTCTTCCGCTGTCAGCCGCCTTCGAGGAAAATAGGATAGCCACTGGTTGTTGGGATCCACAGTCTGGACTTGGGTCGGGTCCGATGGGATCGTAGACCGGCGGTAAGCATCCGAAAGCATGATTGTTCGATGCAACTGTTTGATCTTCCAGCCGTTCTGTACGAAGTCCATGGCCAGGAAATCCAGCAGTTCCGGGTGGGTCGGCTTGGCCCCCTTGGCACCGAAGTTGTTAGGGTTGGCGGCGATACCCTTGCCAAAGTGGTAGCTCCAAATCCGGTTGACGATACTTCGGGAAGTCAGCGAATTCGCCGGATTGGCAATCCACCGAGCCAGGCTCAAGCGTCTTCCATCGATCGAGGTAGGTATCGCGTTTGAGGCCTGAGAGGGTGGCTCAGAAGACAAGGTGAGGGCGCTCAATACGCCGGGGACAACCGGGTCTCCCAAGGCCGTCAGGGCGCCTCCCAGCAAAATATGGGAACGGGGAGGATCCAGCGATTTGTCTTTGCGAGTGATCCTCAGCTTGCGGGCTCCATTCCAAGCCAGGCTCGATTTGGCTGCGTTGAACACACTCTGCGCCATCGGCTCATAGCGTTCGAGTCTCCGCTGCCAGATCCACTCGTCCTGTTCCCGTACTTTTAATTGCCCCTGCTCGACATGATTCAGCCCGACGTGGCGGGGAGGTTTGGCTTCGTCCGGAAGGTCCTTGCGCTCTTCTTCGTTTTTGTACGGCAGCCCACGCTCCTCAAACCAGGCTCGAGCCGCTGTCTCGCGTTTTTGGATTAGCTTGTCTTTCTCGGTGACGGCAAAGTCCAGCATGCGTTGCACATGTGCCCGCCCTTGCTCAAATCCAGACAGATCCTCATCAGCTAGAAAGGGAACAGGCCGCTCCGCCATTTGCGTCGTGGCAAAGGCTGCGTAGATGCTGTAGTAATCGCGCGTCGGAATCGGATCGAATTTGTGATCATGACACTTGCAGCATCGCAACGTTTGCGACAGGAAGGTTTGCCCGGTGATGTTGACCAGATCATCCAGGTACATCTGACGGGCTTCCTCTTCCTCCACCATAGCGTTGTCCCAGGGTCCCAAACGCAAAAACCCGGTGGCTACAATCCACTCGGCCTCTTCGGCGTTGTAGTCCCCTGCCAGCTGTGCGCGATGCACATCTTCCAGCGTTCCTCCGGTTCGACTCTTCACGGACAGGTCTGCCAATTCGTCTCCAGCCAATTGTTCGACGATAAATTGGTCGTAGGGCTTATCGGAATTGAAAGCGCGGATGACGTAGTCGCGGTAACGCCACATGTTCGATCGCTCGTAGTCATTGGACATTCCGCCAGTGTCCGCGTAACGGGTTACGTCCAGCCAGTGACGGGCCCAATGCTCACCATAGCGTGGGCTGGCCAACAAGCGATCGATCAGCTCTGCCCAAGCCTGCTGGGGATTCTGAGCGTAGGCCGACTCAAAATCCGAAACCTCCTGTGGCGATGGCGGCAAGCCGGTCAAATCATAGCTGGCACGCAGAATCAACTGGCGGGCCGTGGCGGGAGACGCCGGCGTCAGTTGGGCTCGTTCCAGTTTCCGATCGATGAAAAAGTCGATGGCTCGCTCTGCTGGGACCCCTGTGGGCAGCAGGTCGCTCATCGGCTTGAGGGGGCTGAAGGCCCACAGATCCTCTGGCTGATAGCGGCGGGCAGACCACTCCTGAGAAGTTCCACCGCTGGTTACCACCCGTACTCCCTCATCGGTTTGCTGTTGGCTAGATTCCTGGTCGCGATAACGCTGTTGCGTTTCTTCATCCGGCCAGGCGGCGCCCTGTCGAATCCATTCACGAAAGAGATCGATTTGCTGCGGAGTCAGGCGGTCATTCTCCTTGGGTGGCATTTCCAGACCCGCCCATGAAATGGCGTCGATCAGCGTCCCCTGTTCGGGATGTCCGGGAACGATAGCGGGCTCTTCCGACTCTCCTCCGCGGAGCAAGTCGTCCAGCGAGAGAATGCTGAACTCCCCTTTGATATCTTCCGGGTCAGCCCCATGGCAGCCTAAGCACTTGTCTTTCAGTAGCGGAATAATCTTCAGCGTGAACAGCTTCTCGGCTTCATCCTCGGCCGCGCTGCCCGCAGGCGGCATACCCATCCAGAAGGCAGCTATCGCTAGCACCCACCGGCCAAGCACGAGATCGTCTTTTCGATGTCGGATTTGGCTTTGGAATCTATTGTCTTGGGTCATTTTCTTGCCAGGCATTGGGCGTCCCAATTCGGTAGAGTCGTTCGATCTCCTGGGGCGAAAGCGCGCCGGAGAAAATTGCGAATTCATCGATGCTGCCGTTCAAGTTGCGGACGACAAACTCCGCGTCGGTGCGATACATGGGTTCGCTCCAGTTCCCCAAGGAAGCGGCACCCATGCGGATGTTCTCGACCAGCGCTCTATCGGAAATTGCCTCGCGGCTGATCGGCTGACCATCCAGAAAATGCGTTACCCTCTGTTGGTCGACATCGTAGGTGATAGCCAGCATGATCCAGCGTCCGCTCAGATCCGAACTCCAGATGCTGGGTGAATAGTAAACATGTTGTTGTTGGCTGGCCTTCGCCGAGTCTTTCGGTTGCTTCACTGAGAAAAAGATCCGTCCATCGTCCATGATCTGCCAGTGTGGTTCATGATCTTCGTGGCCGTCGGTAAGAAACAGCGAGTTGTACCAGCGATCCAAGCTGTTGATTTTGACCCAGCAGAGCATGCTTATTCCGCGGTGTTCGCCGGGAACCGTCATTCGCAGTCGACTGCCCAGCCGGCTGAAGTCTAGGGCCGCTCCATTGCGGCCCCAGCGGTCGGTGGCTGGGACAGCGGCAACAATGGCTCCATCACTGGCTGCCCATGAAGATGCGGCAGCCAGGTTCTTGGCAACTCGCGACCTTTCCTGCTCGGGCTTCATTCGGTAGAAAGCCAGCAAGCGAGCGTCATCGCGCAGGTCGGCAACCGCTTGCTGCCATGACTCCAAATGTCGCTGGACCTGTGCTTCGAGCATACTCTGAAACTGATCGGGCGAGATCAGATTCAGGTCTTCGCGTTCCTCTGCGACGGTTCCGCTACTGGCCACACGAACTACGTTTCCGCTTGTCAGGCGGCGTCGAGGGCTACCATGCGGTCGTATTTCGACTTCCCCATCCACCACTTGGACCCGCGCATCTTGCTCAGCCGCATCGATGCTGAATTCGGTGCCTAGATCCACGATATCACCCGCGCTCGTTCGGATCTGAAAGCCTTGGGCTGGCTCGGGGACTTGCGCTCTTAGCCTGCCTTTGATAACAGTGACTTGCATCGGCGAGTCCACGGAAAATTCCGCTTCACCCTGTACCATTAATTGAACACCACTGAATAATTCGATATGTGCCTGTCCAGCTTTCAGTTGAAGGCTACCTTCTGGCAGCAAATCTCCTTCTCTCAGCGTTCCCTGGGCCCAAACGGCTTCGGACTGTCCGCGCAGCAGCCCGAAACCCCGAGCGGATTGCTGAACCTGCGTCGCGGCCAGCTTGCCCGATGCAACGCCCTCTTGAGCGCTGGAAACGGTGACCACGGGCTTCCAACGCGACTTCCAATGGGACCAGGCGGCCAGCATCATCAGACTTGCCGCCGAGGTCAGAAACAGAATCGACCAGACTCGCCAGTTTGATTTGCTCACACGCTCGAGTGTCTGCGGAGCAACGACCAGACTCGCAGCCTCTCGCTCAAGCAAGTAATCGAGCCGGATGCGTCGGTAGTATTCTTGGCGCAATTGGGGATCGACGATCAGTTCTGCTTCTATCTGCAGTCGCTCGGCGTCGGAGATACTGCCGTCGAGAAGTCCATCCAGCAATTCCAGGCGTTGTTCGGGATTCATGCTCAGATGCCTCCCTGATTGGCCAGTCGGCGTTCAATGCAGCCAGCCAGCTTGTTGCGAAGTCGGTGCAAGGTAACTTTAAGTCCGTCTGCGGAACGACCCATGCGCGCGGCAAAGTTGGGGAGTGTTTCCTTGCTGCCATAGCGCAGCATCAATAATTCCCGACTCTCCGCGGGCAGCTGGTCCAGGCATTGCCTCAACGCCGACTGACGCTCGGCTAGATCGTCCTCAAGCTCCACCACTTCCATGGCTAGAGTCTGTTCCAATTCAGCCGAAAATTGCAAGCGACGATCCCTTGCTTGCTGCTTACGAAAATTCAGCACTTCATAGCGGGCGATGGCACATGCCCAAGCGCGGAAATTGGTTCCCGCCTGAAATTCAGCTCGTTTTTGCCAGATCTTGGCATTCGTCTGCTGGACGACTTCATCGGTCCCCTGTTCGCCTGGCATCAGGCTGCGGACATACACTGAAATCGCCAGCTGCGATCGAGTCAGCTGTGCTACCAATTCGGCTTCAGAGTCTGCTGAGGGTTTTTGATCCATGCACTACTATTCCCAAGCGAAGACGATGGTTAACGTCGAATTTCCGAGAAATGTGAAATTACTGGCATTTCACGCGGAGCACGTCAATCATCGACATCCAAGAATCTCAACCGGCTGTCTGAACTTGGCGCCTAGGCTCATAAGCTGCGTCAAGATCTCAGTCGTACTCGTGCTCAGCGAAGCGGTACTCCTACTCGTCCTCGATAGCCAGGTTCCGAGTACGAATATTCTGCCTGTGAACCGCGCGAGCGAATATCATGATCGGTTGTCGGGAATTAAAAGCTGGCAGGAAGATGGCGGGCAGAAAAATAAGTCGCTTTGATCTCTCTCACCTGACTTGCAAAGTTCTGCTAGCCCGAATTATTCATGTAGGCCGTTAACAAGGTCGCAAGTGGGCTGCGGATAAGGAATTTCGAAGGAATTGAGCCAACACATTCTGCGATTGCAACTTGACTGCTGTTTGCGACCGAAGTTACGGCGCCCATGAGACTTAAGCCCTCAACCTTGAACACCGGTGAATAATACGGGCTTGGCGGTGGCGAGAGCGTCAGCTATCCAGCCATCCTGACGTGCAATCACTCCGGACCGAATAGGACGCAGATGGGGGAAGGGGTGGTGATGACGCTACGGTTGTAGGTTATGCGGCCTGTGTCGGGATGCACTTCAAAGACACTCAAAGTGTGCGAGTCCTGGCCTCCAGCTAGCAGCCATTTCGCCGAAGGGTCCAGGTTGAAGTTGCGAGGCGTCGCCCCCCGGATGTTTTCAACTTGAATGGGCGTCAATAATCCCTGCTCGTCCAGTGAAAAAACGGTGATTGTGTCGTGGCCGCGATTCGCGGCGTAGACGAACTTGCCGTTGGGATGAATGCGTATCTCGGAGCAACTGGTGAACTGCTCGGCGTTCTTCTCTTCTTCACTAATGGTTGGGATGGTTTGCTTGATGCTCATCGCACCCTGCTGTGGATCATAATCGAATACCGAAACGCTGAGAGCCAATTCATTGAGCACGTAGATCCATTTCCCGTTCGGGTGAAACTTCATGTGCCGCGGGCCTCCGCCGGGTGGTAGCAAGGCCTGTCCATGAGGCCTGATAGTCGCGTTTTCCAGATCGTGTTCATAGATGACGACTTGATCCAGACCAAGATCTGGCACGAAAACAAACCGATTATCCGGAGAAAAGCCAGTCCAGTGCGCGTGGGGAGCATCTTGTCGGTTTTCGACCACCCCCGATCCGCCTTGGTGCTTGATCAGCGCAGTTTGTTTCAACAGCGAGCCGTCATCGGCCAAAGCATAAGCCGCCGTTGAGCCGCCGCCGTACTGCGCGGTCAATAGCGTTGTACCTGTTGGGTCCACCGAAACATGAGAGGCACCTCCATCGCCAATGGGCAGAGCATTGACCAATGACAGACTAGCGGTGCTACCCAAACCCGTTATTTTGTAGGCGACCACGGAGGGCGTATCGTCCAGTGTCCCTACCGCATACAAATGGCTCCGCTTGGGATGCATGGCTAAAAAACCAGGGCCCCGAATCTCAGCCACCAGTTCGGATTCCGACAGTTGTCCGGTAGCGCTGTTTAGTCGGCAGTGGTAGATGCCCTTGCTCCGCGTACTTCCACTCGTACCCAGCCAAACGTCGATTTCTTGTGCGTGAATTCCGTCCATCATCCAACAACCAAGCATTCCAAGAAACAACAAGCTAACTCTGAACATGGTGCACCTCCCAGGCGATTAATTTTCAACTTGCTCATTTTTTCAGCGACGGACGAAAGCTTTGGTTAGTGTACGGTAGCTAGCTGGACAGCGCCAGGTTTAAGTTCTTCATGTTAGCTTTTGCGGGGTTTCACGTCGACGGACTTGATTCTGTCGGGGTCGATTCCCAACTTGAGTAAACGGTTCCTTCTCCGTTTGCGATGATACTTGGAGGCCTGG
>JANSWS010000109.1 GCA_024743355.1 bacterium | reverse complement strand
CGAAACATGAAATTCGCTGTTCTTCCCGACTTAGAACACCCAGGGTCGAGGAGCACGTGGATACGAGAAGTCATCCAAACTTGACTCTAGCGGCTTGTCGCAGAAAGATGCTTCCGCGAAGCTCTTCGTGCATACCGTGGTCGCGACTCACCATGGTTACTTGGTGCGCGTGGTGTAGCGAACGCTGCAGAATCCTACTTCAATCTTCAGTGGACCTCGTCACCGACCACGGGGCGAGGCAAGATTTGACCCGTAGAACCGCAGCGAAGCATGAAAACTTTCTTCGGGACGCAGCAACTCAGGATGTTCGCGAATGCGTTTGAGTCCGGCCTCCAAGTCTGAAAGTTCGTTCCCGGAGAGTGTCATAAGTTGTCTAGCACCTTGCTGGCGAGCCGTTTGCTGTAGCGATGAGCCTTCCAATGGCCTGGGCTCCAGCCCTGAAGAAAACGGAAGAAGTCAGTCCATGCCACAGGGTACAGCTCACGCCAGTCGGCTTCGAGCGCGTGACCGTCGATTGCCTTACCCGTGCGTTCCAACGCTTCGCGGAGCAACTCGAAATAGCGATCGAGCAACGAAGACTCTCGGCGCTCGCACTCGTCTTCGTCGAAGCAGCTGCTGATAAAGTAGGCAACGTCTTTCATGCCACAACCTCCACCGACATACTGAAAATCAACCGCGGCAGCCTTGCGCCCATCCGCACTGAAACAGAAGTTCGCGAGCTTTGCATCGCCATGCACGAAAGTTTGGAATGGGCTGTCTGACAGCCGACGATCGAGTTCGACGGCTGCTGCTTTCAGCCGACTGTCATCGAGCCTGTCGAGTTCATCGGGGCGAGTGGCAAGGTGCCAGTACGTTCCCGTGGTCCACAACCCTTTGGGCTGATTTCCCATGAACGTGGCGTGGAAGTTAGCCAGCCATGACAGACACCCATCGACCTCGGTGTCGCTCACGCTGCGGCGGCGACCCGCAAAGCCTGCGGCGTTCAAGTCCTCCAAGAGCAGCAGTACTCCATCGGGACGATGCTCGACGGCCAAGCAGTGGGGTACCCGACAGGCATCGAGGCACCGCTCCGCATAGCGTGCATACCAAGCCGTTTCGACCTGATACGACTTGAGCTTTCGCTGATGCGAGCGGTCGGACGTCCAGCCGTAGGGATGGGCTCGCTCGTTAGGCCAGCGCACATGCTTCAGAACCACACTTGGGACCGCGCCGCCCGTGAGATGACACCGCACTATTTGCCCATAGCCGCTCCACAGACTCTGAACAACTTCGGTACTTGATAGCGTCGCTGCGCCTGTCGACCGCAGCAGGATATCCGTAAAATTAGCGTCGAAACGATCCGACTCAGTCACATTCCCAGGTCCCTAGTGAATCCGTTCCGTAACCTTGTATTTAGAGATCAACAACGGCAGTGATCATAGCTTTCGCATGCATGAACGCAACTCGGATTCCCAGAACACTAGCGAGATTGAACTACACGCTCGATGCCGTCTATCGAATCCTCGTTCTCTCCGCCGCCTGACTCTGCGACGACCGTCTTGTTCGGGAAATGATGTTCCGCCTACGTTCCGGAATGCCGGGATAATATCCATTTAGAAGGTGGATGATATGGACATGACAGATTCCGTAGCAATATAAGACCATGGTTCCAGTCAACTACGTTGGGGTTTCATGATGCGATGAAGAGATTGCTGCTCGCGCTGTTTTCAATCTCCATGATTGCCATGATATGGGGCTGCACGACAGCACCGGTGCTGGGCCCGCAGGAATCTAAGAGGACGGTATCGAATGCCGCGATATCACCCGAGTCCAGGGGGATATCGGCGGAGACGAGCGATTCGCAGGTAGACCAGCCTGCGGGGACCGAACAGGATTCCGACTTCATCGGGCTCAATCTGAAGGCAGCTGAAGCCCTTGCCGGGAAGCGTGGGGTTGCCCATCGCGTTATCAGCGTGAATGGGAAGGGTCAACTACATACTATGGACCGTCGCCCAAACCGTATCAACTTTTGGCTCGAAAAACGCAAGGTCGTCAAAGCGACTCGTGGTTGACACGAGGATCCATGTTCCCGCGTTGTGCGCACGTCGAGGAGAACGGCTGGATAATTGTCGCATGTCCGAGTTCCTTCCTAAAGTCCAACAGTGAATCATTGGGTTAATCTCGTGGCCTGATATTTTGGTTCTCGCGAGATTAGGCGAGAATTTCGGCAGAGATGTCTCAATGAAAATTCGCTGTCGCTCTCACTTTTTGCGTTCAGCCGCCGAAGCGATGCGAAGAATCTTGGTGGACCATGCTCGAGCGAGACTCGCAAGAAAGCGTAACGGGCAGCTTTATCAAGATCCACCTACTCTACGCTGGCTTCAAAGATATAGGCCTCTGGCTTCTCCATAGTCATGTCTTTGGGCGAGCGAGAAAAGAGTAGCCTACAGCCGTCGATAGTCATCATAGGCTGCCATTCGGCATCTTCGCTGTTGATCTCAGGCCCGGCGTTGACTGGATCTTGCCAAGGCAAATTGCGGTCTTTCCGGAAGGATATCCAGATATCCGAACTTCCATGGCCCCCTTCGCGCCGGGAGGTAAAAAATAGGTAGTGGCCATCGGGAGACACACTGGCTGCGTCAGCGGTTCCATCATTAATGTTTACCGGTAGTTCCTCGGCATTCGCAAAGTCCTCATTCTCTGACCGACGTTTCGCCACGAATATCGTGCTCGTTTCGGGGTCGAATTTTTCGGTGCGCGTGAAATATAGCTCTAGACCATCTGCCGAGGTGTACGCCCAGCGTTCGAACTGTTGGCTATTAATGCTCTCGCCGAGCGAATGATAGTCTTTCCAACTCGCATCGATTGACTCTCGCGTCGCCATAAAGATATTTGCCGATTCTCCAGGTTCATTATGGTTGATGTAGAGTGTCAATCCGTCGGCAGAAATGACACCGTGATTTCCTGGACATTCGTTGAGCTTTCGCACGGACTGAAATGGCTCTGCGATGTTTTCCCGCGTTGCTACGTAGGTCCCCCAGTTATCACGGGTCGATGTGAAATAGAGTTCGAGCCCGGTTGCGGATAGGCAAGGAGTTGAATTCCAGACTCCGGCCATATTCACCGGCTCTGGCCACTTTACGGCATCCCGGAATTGAAAGCGGCTTTTTGATTCGCCGTCGGAATCGTCTGCCGAGAGCGTTGTGCAAGGAAGCAACATAAGCGAAATGACAGAAACTGTCTCCAATAGGCTACCACGGTGGTTCATAGAGGTTCTCACAAGTAAAAAAATAGACTCGAAATCCTTTTGGACAGAACAGGAATTCCAGGCTACTTACTTACTCGCAACGAGCTCTGAAGTTCCGCCACATTTAATGAAGAGCAAGAAGTTGCGGTATTTCTTCTCGCCGCCATCACCATCGCCAGCCATTAGAAGTGTCTCGAGGGCCCAGATTCTGGCATCGGATTCGGTCTTGTCACTCAAGATCTCGTCGACAAGCGGCCGAACTTCCCGAGTGCGACTACGACTTTGACCAGAGTTCGAATCGGGCTTTGCCCCTTCAACCAGAATCCCGGCGCGCCCGGACAACGTTCAGGCAATCTTCGGTGGCCCATGCAACTTCCACACCGTTACGGTTCCTAGGTGATTCCGGCTTTCAACGAGGTTAACATAGCGGGACGGATTTCATGGAGCATGATGGAGTAACGCCTGCGGCCGCAACTCGTTTTGGTATAGCTTCAAGTGCTCGCATCCCGGTTCAACAGTAGTTGCCCTGCCTGCGATGGCGGGTTCGTCTAATGATGAGTGATCCCACCCAGCTCTTGCAGGCGATTTCAGACGGCGATCCGCGTGCGGCGGAGCAGCTGCTTCCGCTGGTTTACCAGGAGTTGCGGAAGCTGGCGGCGGCTAAGCTGTCCCAGGAGAAGTCGGGGCAGACTCTGCAGCCCACGGCGCTCGTTCACGAAGCCTACCTCCGATTGATTGGACCCGATGACCAAGTGCAGTGGTCCGGGCGCGGCCATTTCTTCGCGGCAGCTGCGGAAGCGATGAGACGGATCTTGGTTGAGAATGCTCGCCGCAAGAAAAGTGCGAGACATGGCGGTCATCTTAAACGCCAGCAGATGTTCGACGCAAAGGCGATCGATCAGCAGCCCGCCCAACACCTGCTGGACGTCAATTCGGCTCTCGACAAATTGCTCAAGGAGCAGCCGGTCGTGGGCAATCTGGTCAAGCTTCGATTCTTTGCCGGGCTAACCAACGAGCAAGCTGCTTTGGCACTAGACATTTCGCCGCGCACAGCAAAACGTTACTGGGTGTACGCCAAGGCTTGGTTGCGTCATGAAATCGAGGCCCAGGAATAGCCAACTGGCATCTGCCAAAATTTTTCGCTCCTCGGATATTTTGTTGGCCCCTTCTCAGCCATTTTTTCGCACTGGTTTGTGAAATTGTGACAACTAGATCCCAGCCAGCAAATGAGAAACGTTCGATGAGCGAAATGCAACCCAAGGACATATCGATCTTTCTGGAAGCCATCGAGAAAGAATCGGACGAACTGGAAAGCTATCTGGCGGATGCCTGTGGAGGGGACGAAAAATTACGTGCCAAAGTGGAGGCCTTACTAGCCGCCCATAGAAAAGACAGCGAATTTCTGGAGATACCAGCTGCCGAACTGCTCGAAAGCAAGCACATCCATTCCGCCGTTCTAGAGACTGGCTTGGCTCCGACATTCGGCCCCGATGCGGCAGTAGTGATCGGTAGCACGGGACACAGCGTACTCAAATCCCTCAGCAAGAAACTTTCCCGAGTTCCTCAAGTCACCTTGCACGACTCACGCGAGGGCCAGGCTGAGTTCGTAAAGCCTAAATCGCCTGAGATTCCCGATCGGCAGAGTGATAGCCGCTACCAATTGCAAGGGGAGATCGCTCGCGGCGGTATGGGCGCCATCATCAAAGGACGCGATACCGATCTCGGGCGAGAGCTAGCGATCAAGGTTCTGCTGGATTCCCACAAAGATAGGCCAGAGATCATCGAGCGTTTTGTCGAAGAAGCACAAATCGGCGGCCAGTTGCAACACCCGGGCATTGTGCCGGTATATGAATTGGGACAATTCCCCGACGAACGGCCCTTTTTCACCATGAAATTGATCAAGGGACAGACGCTGGCCGCCATATTACTCAAGCGTAAGTCGCCCGGTGAGGATTGGCCCAAGCTGCTCGGCATTTTCGAGCAGGTCTGCCAGACCATGGCTTACGCTCACAGCAAGGGTGTCATCCACCGCGATTTGAAGCCAGCCAACATCATGGTGGGTGCCTTCGGTGAAGTTCAAGTGATGGACTGGGGCTTGTCCAAAGTCCTCCGCCAGGGAGGCGTCGCGGACGAGGAGAAATCAATCCAGAAACATCGCGAAGCGACGGTCATCCAAACCCGCCGCAGTACCGGTAATTCGCGACCAGGCACGGCCGTTGGCTCCGATACTCGGTACGGCAGCATCATGGGAACCCCCGCCTATATGCCACCGGAGCAGGCCTTAGGCGAGGTGGACCAGCTCGACACGCGCGCCGACGTTTTTGGTCTAGGCGCGATTCTCGCGGAGATCTTAACGGGACTGCCGCCCTACGTTGCCGAGAATACCGACAAGCTCATTCACATGGCCCGCCGCGGACAGCTGGACGAGTGCTTTCAACGTCTCGATTCTTGCAGTGCGGATGGTGAGCTGATCGAGATTGCCAAACAAGCGTTGGCCGTGAACGTAGAGGAACGCTTTGCAGATGCTGGCGAGCTTCAACAAAGCATCACCAAACACTTGGAAGGTGTGCAAGACAGGCTAAGACGTTCCGAGCTAGAGAAAGTGGAAGCACACACGCTGGCCCGCGAGGAGCGTCGTCGCAAGAAACTGTACGTCGCCATAGCCGGACTGCTTCTAGCCCTGGTTTCCGGCGCGGGTATCGTAGCCACGGTTGTCGGTCGTCAGCAAGAAAGATTTCAAGCGAGTTTGGACGCACGCAAGATCCTGAACTTGAACTCGGAGTCGGCGCATTACCGCGGCCGAAACCCGGTGTTGGCGGGCTTGTTGGCCATTGAAGCCGTCCAGCTGGCAAACAATACTCCCGAGCTAAAGACATTGGCCGAAAGCTCACTTCTCAATTTGGCTGTGAATTTACAGGGACCGCCGCTTTCTGCTCCGGAGCAAAAAAGAGTTGCTGGCCCTGCGCTTTCGCCTAACGAACGTTGGCTAGTGGCTGGCGGTAAGCAATCGGCGTTTCTCTGGGACCTGAGCAAAATCGACCAGCCTCCCATGACGCTGGAAAGCACGCTCGAAGAGCCTGTCATGTACGGAAGTGTCTATGGCACCTTTACCGGTGACAACCGCTTCGTGGTGACCAGTATCCCCAACGGCGACATCCAGCTGTGGGAATTGGGGCTGGGTGGCCCGCAAGCGAGTCCGATTGTTCTTCATACCAGCCAGGAGAAAACCCCGAGTTTGGCCACCAGCCAAGATGGTCGCTGGCTTGCCGCTGAAATTCTCGGCGGAGGGGTCAGGCTCTGGGATTTGAGTTCAGAAGATATCGCAGCCAGCAGCCGAGAGATCCGCGAGAGTGAAAATTCCCCTGCCACCGGAAATTCCCCTGCCGCGGTGCTCGCTTTTAGCCACAACAGCCGACGACTCGCCGTCGCGGAGGGATGGGGCTGGTCAGATACCCACTCTCCTCCCAGCGAAGCGACCATAGTTCTTTGGGATTTGCCGGGCCAGGGGGAATCTATTGAGAAACTCGATTCTGAACCACCAATTCAACTCCTGGGGCAAGAGGCACGGGTAAGTGCGTTGCAGTTTGCCTCGGATGATTCGTACTTAATTTCCGGCAGCAGAGACAAGCAGGTCCGGCTGTGGTCGCTGGATGCGGAATCTCAAGAGATCGACGCTCGCATCTTGGCAACCATGGGTCGTGAGGTCATCGCGGTGGCAACGAGCGATGATGGTCGATGGCTAGCCGCAGCGGCCTTGGGTGGCGAGGTTGCACTATGGCCAGTAGTTGATGGCAGCATCCATGAAAACGAGCGGCGAGACTTGGTGCATACGCCGGAGAAGGCGGCAATCAGCCGCGACAGCGCGTCACGACTGCTGGCCTTCGATCGCCAGGGCAACTATCTGTTCCGAGGCGGCAGAAGATGGGATCTAAATAGTCAGCGTAGCAATTTGGAATTTATTGATCTGAAAAGCGCCGCGATGGATGCGGTATTGGATCGTCATAGCTCACGTTTATTCACGACAGAAGGGGACAGCATCCGGATTTGGGATTTGACCCTGGACGATCCGAATTCGGAGCGAATCCTGGAGGGTGGAAACCGAGTGGTATTCGACCCACAGGCCCAGTGGATATGCGTCGCCAAGGCGACCACGCACCAACTCATTCTGTACCGATTCGATAACAAGCAGGGTCGAGCAGAAAGGCGCCTCGTCTTGGATGGATATGACCCCAGAAATCCCTTTTTTGCCAAGCCCGTCTTCTCGGCAGACGGAAGATGGCTGGCTGCAAGTGACGGCGGAAAGGTCAATCTTTGGGACTTGTCAGCGACCGATACTGCGTCCTCGCGAACACAACTACCCGAAGATTCTGTAAAGGCAGATAAGATTGTCTTTGCACCCGACAACGAACTACTGATCACGGGTAGTTCGGATGGCAATACGTGCATCTTTGATTTGAGTTCGCCGCTGAACGTGAAGCTATTACGTGTCATCAGTCACACATCTGTGGCTATGCATACACTTCCAGATGTGTCGCCGGATTCCCGCTGGTTGGTAAATACCTTGCGGCCCTTGCGGAACCCGGATGGCAAAGTGCAGTTGTGGGATTTGGATCAAATCCGGGCTCTGGAGCCTGATGATCCTCTCGAGCCCGTCCGTGAACTGGATGGTTTTCCATCGATCAATGTTTCCGCCTTCAGTCCAGACGGACGCCAGTGGGTTGCGGGGAGCGGGGTTGGAACCATATTTCGTGTCTCTCTCGACGGTGGGGATAAGCCGGACGTTCAAATCAAAGAGAAGGCTTTCCCGTTGGCATTAGGCGAAGTGAGGATTGGCGGCAATTACGCGGCCTTCGTGGGCTGGAATTCGCCTGTACAACTGCTCGATCTGAACGAGGAATCCTCATTGAAGTTCATCGAATTCCCGTCGCCGACTTTCGGATACAACACCTACGGCAGTCTTTCGCAAGACGGGCGTATACTTGCGGTAAGTTCCGAAGGGAATCATCCAGCGCGAATCTGGGACACGTCCGACCCCGGCCGATATCACACCATCGAAATTGGCGGCGAGGCCATGGACCTCAGTTCCGATGGGAGATGGTTGCTGTGTGGGGGACCGGAAGCGATTCGCATCTATGACTTGAACATTGAAGCAGAGATCGAGCGGACCAAGCGACTGTGCGGACGTGAGTTGACCAACGAAGAACGGAAATCGTTTGGTCTGATGGATGGAGCTACGCGTTGATGAACGCCACTGATCGAATCATCGGGAATAACAGAATGTGTAGTTCGACGCTCCTAACATATTCGTCTAGATAAGTGGGAGCCACGGGAAATGAACGGCTACGTCAGACCGATGTTGGCAGAAATCGAAAGTGCAGCCCGGTTGAGTTGCTCGACCAGGAAGCCGTAGCCTCGGGAGAATTGCTCGGTAGCTGTGCAGACATCGTCGGCGAAATCGATGGCCTTCTGGTAGACCAGCAGCTTCTCGAATTGGAATGTCACCTCGCTGCTCCCGGGGAAGAGAGTAGTGAGTAGGGCAGTAGACCGAGTAGAAGGAGAGAAAATCGAACGGTCATGAACGTCTCAAAACCTGGAGAATCTCCCGGTCTGAAAGGCTCTACTGCTCTACTTTCTCTCCTCTACTCTCGACTGCCGCTGTAAGCGGCAGTCGGGGCGACACGATTTGAACGTGCGACCTCTGCGTCCCGAATTCGGCCAAAACGCATTTGCGCAATTCGCGGTTTGCAAGAAAAAACCCCGTTTCCCTTGCGAAACACAGGGTAACATCACGCAACGACCATTGCAACAGAATGCAGCGTAGGTGATATAACACGCCGCTAAATTGTGGAAAACTGCCCATTCTTGATATGGATATCAAGAATAGCCCTTAGCTGCCACGCAACCTCGCGTGCTATAATCCCAAGCATGAGCACCGCCAGTTTTCTAGACCGAATGCTTGACCCCGTGACCGATTCGATGTCTCGGGAATTTGCAGAGTCTCTTGTCGCTCTAAAGGCCGACGGGGAGATGTTGGCTCGCATCGAGTATCTGCGGCAAAAGGCGAACGAAGGTTCCCTCTCGCCAGAGGAGGATGCTGAGTACAAGGAATTCGTCGAGGCCCTGGACGTGCTCTCCATTCTGCAGGCCAAGGCAAAACAGTCGCTCGTTCGGCAGGCGGACTAGACTATGGATGCTGCCACGCGCGAACGGATTCGACGGCGGGCAGAGTATCGCTGCGAATACTGCTTGTTGCCCGAAGCGGCTACTCCCTTTGTGCCATTCCACGTCGAGCACATCATCGCAAAACAGCATACCGACAACGATTCTATCGACAATCTTGCCTTGGCTTGCGATTGCTGCAACGCATTTAAGGGCACCAATCTGTCAAGCATCGATCCAGAGTCCGGCGAGATCGTGACGCTGTACCATCCTCGCCACGACTACCAATCACTACAGCTCATCCCGGCCATGATGGCGGACTCGGAGAATCGTCACTGTGTCCGCTTCGCTATCGAAGAGAAAGACAATTCGATGAGTCGGGCGGGAGCCGACACCGAAAAGTAGCTGACGTACTCCCGCGGTCGACAACCCCGTTTCGGGAACACGCGGGCAGCGCTCGGGCATGCTGCGGAGTGTAGCAATCGCTTCGAAAACTCGTTCGTACCATTCAGCCGCTTGCTCCGCCGACCGGTTCTTTGCCCACCATTCGTACGCTTGTTGGATGTCTGCCTTCGCAGATTCGGTGATTTTGATTTGAGTCATCTATCGAGACTTCAATCCGTTTTTCTCTCGGAAGTCACGATCGAAATCGGCGAAGTCTGCTACTTGCCCGGCGTCCATCGCATCGATGCCAGCTTGAATAGCCAATCGCTCCCGTTCCTTGCAAAGCAGGCTATTTACAAACTGATCGACGTTTGCGAACCCCGCGGCGATTGAAAGCTGTTCGGTATCGTCAGGAATCTGAATTTGCATGGTTTCACCTCTGGACATCATTGTATCACCGCTCGTGGGGAGCAGTCAAAAGAGGTGAATTAGTTGATGGCAATGGCATGTGCATCTACCCCACCAGTCGGTCCGATGAAACGAGACGAATTCGGGGGCACCAAACGAGCCCCAGTGAGTTTGCGGGGAGGGGCACCAAGAGGCCTTTTGTGAATTCTGTGCCTTTTGTGGCTAGCTCAGATTTCGGCTACAGGAATGGCGGGGCGCTCGCAATTTTCTCGAGTAACCCACTGGGGCAAGTCTTTTTGGACCTCAAATCTTGAACGGCAAGTTCACGATTGACAGGAGCGACGAAGGATGGAGCACGATCAAGTTCACTCTCGCACGCCCGGCCGCCACAGGCTTCGTTATTCGAATACGCAAGACCAAATCTTAATTGTTCATCAGGCCGAAACCGAGCGGCAACTTGAGTTAAACGCCCAAACCAACCTGTCTTTTCACTCATCGACCATGAAAGGTATCCCATGCGAGGTCTGACTCTCTTTTCCGTCGTTCTGATAATGGCATTCACAACCACGAGTGCCATTGCAGACCACCATCTTGAGGCCGAAAAGGAAGCGATCGTCAAGATTGAGAAGGAATGGGCCAAGGCTCTCGTGGAAGACGACACCGACTGGTTCAAGAAAACCCTGGCGGACGATTACAAAAGCGTTTTCCCGGATGGAGAAGTCTGGGACCGCGAAAGATTTATCGATGCATTAGCTACTGGTGAGATGGACTGCTCAGAAGTGGAAATACTTGATCTAGACGTGCGAGTCCTGGGGGATGTCGCCATTGTGATCGGCCACTACAAGGTCGCGGGAAATGCAAATGGCAACCCATTCGCGAGCAAGGATAAATGGACGGACGTGTTTATGAAAATGGACGGGACCTGGAAATGCGTTTCGTCTCACGGCTGCACGCTTTCAGAGTAGAGTCGCAAATTTGAGATCTTGGGCTTCGATCGAGGCTGAATGATTGGCTGGCTTTTCTCGAAGCGCTTGATAGTTTTCGTTTGGGTGGTTGTAGCGGCGGCTATAAGTAATCGCCCCAAAATCCCTTGGCCGCGAAGGCATCCACGTGGTCCAACCAAACGCTGTAATCCCCGGTTGTCCCATGGATGAAGATGATCGGCTCTCTCACTGAGACAATCGTTCAACGATGTAACCCAGCCGCAGGAATTGATTGCACAGTGGCGATCCATGTACCAAAGATTTAGGAGTCAAAATATGAGGTCCACAACTTTAGCGTTTATGGCGATTTCGATGCTTTGCTCTGTCGCGTTCGGGCAAGAACTGAGCGAAGAACAGATGGGGCCATGGAAGGCTCTGGAAACACAGGTCGGACTCTATATGAAAAGAGACTGGGAGGAGCATAAGAAGTATATCCATCCCAAAGCCATCGATTGGTGGTTCAAGCACCCCGCACCGATTCAGACAACGGACAAGGCGGATCGATATTTTCAAATCGTTGAAGAGCATGCCGACAAGGCCATTGCTCATCACATGGTACCGGTCAGCGTTGTAGTCGTGGGCGATGTGGCCATCATTAACGCCTATGTGCATGTGCTGACCAAACCTGAAGACAAAGCTGTCGAGACTGTTTATCAGCTGCACAACACATGGAAGAAGGAGGGCAACCAGTGGCAACTGCTGGCAACATGCAATTCGATTGCTTCCACTTCAGAGGACGATGACGATTAGTTGTCGCCGGTTGCGCATCACCGCAGGCGGAGCCTGCATGGTAGTGCGGTCCCAGGCGGGAGCCTGGGACCGAGGAGCGTTTCTTCGTCGTGGCAGGCTGAGCCTGCGCGGCAGTCTGGGTCCACGCAGGAGCTTGGCCCAAAAATGCGTCAGAGTGCCTGCTTGTCCCTTCGCCCTTGGGCATCCTAAGTAGTCGCTCAAACGGTCGCATCCGGCAGATGCGACCCACCGTGGGTCGCACTTGCCGAGTGCGACTACGACTTTGAGCAGAGTTAGAATCGGGCTTTGCCCCTTCAACCAGAATCCCGGCGCGCCCGGACAGCGTTCAGGCACTCTATGGTGGCTCATACATCTTCCAAACCACTCACGGTTCCTGGGTGATTCCGGCTTTCCATGAGGTTAACATAGCAGGACGGATTTTATGGAGCATGAGGCGGGCAATGCCTGCGGCCGCGGCTGGTTCGGTACGGCTTCAAGTGCTCGGCTCTCGGTTCAACAGCAGTTGCCCTGCCTGCGATGGCTAGGTCGTCCGATGAATGATCCCACCCAGCTATTCCAAGCGATTTCAGACGGCGATCCGCGCGCGGCGGAGCAGCTGCTTCCGCTGGTTTACCAGGAGTTACGGAAGCTGGCTGCCGCTAAGCTGTCCCAGGAGAAGTCGGGGCAGACGCTGCAGGCAACCGCCTTGGTCCATGAGGCCTACCTGCGGCTCGTCGGCAACCAGGACGGACAGTGGGATTCGCGGGGCCACTTCTTCGCCGCGGCTGCGGAGGCGATGAGGCGCATTCTGATCGACAATGCGCGGCGGAAAAAGGCCGAAAAACACGGCGGCCAGTTGCAGCGGCAAGAGCTGGCCGACGTTGCAATTTCGTGCGATCAATCCCCGGAGGAACTTCTCGCTTTGGATGAAGCCTTAGTGAAGCTGGAGGTTAATCACCCAAGGAAGGCCAAGCTGGTCAAATTGCGCTACTTTGCCGGACTAACGCTGCCCCAGGCCGCCTCCGCCTTGGAGATATCGCTCTCAACTGCGGAAAAGGACTGGACTTACGCAAAATGCTGGCTGCGAACCGAAACCAGGAAGCATGTGGAGTCATAGGCAACATTCATGCTGCCTCCGGCTACGCTTCGAAAATGCCAAAAAATTCATTACGGGTTTGGGCCAAGTTCTCGCATTGCTAGGTAGGAGCGGTCGAACAGTTGCCTAATTCCTTCGCTGGAGTGCCTTCATGAATCAACTTCACCTCGACGAAGAAGCCATCTTCGACATGGCACGTCAGATTACCTGCCCATCAGCCAGAGCCAACTACCTGGATCAGGTCTGCGGCACGGATAGTGCACTCAAAGATCGACTCGCTGAACTGCTTAAAGCGTTCGACTCGGAGAAGAGCTATTTGGAACAGCCAGCTGTAGCTGTGCCCGCGACAGTCCACATTAGAACGATCTCCGAGAAGCCTGGCGACAACATAGGAAACTACAAACTCCTCCAGAAAATAGGTGAAGGCGGATTTGGTGTCGTTTACATGGCGGAACAAGTCCGGCCAGTGCGCCGAAAGGTCGCCCTTAAGGTCATCAAGCCAGGCATGGATACCGAGGCAGTCGTAGCTCGCTTTGAGGCCGAGCGACAGGCCCTGGCCATGATGGACCACCCGAATATTGCGCGGGTCTTTGACGGCGGCGCTACGGAACGCGGCCGTCCGTACTTCGTGATGGAGTTAGTCAAGGGAGTACCAATCACCGAGTACAGCGACAAAAACGAACTTTCCAATGAGCAGCGGCTGAAGCTGTTCACTACTGTTTGCCAGGCGGTGCAGCATGCCCATCAGAAAGGAATCATCCATCGGGATCTTAAGCCAAGTAACGTACTCGTCACTTTAGCCGACGGTGAACCGGTTGTTAAAGTCATCGACTTTGGCGTCGCCAAGGCCACCAATCAACAACTCACCGAGAAGACCCTCTTCACGGCCTTCGGCCAGATGGTGGGAACTCCTCAGTATATGAGTCCCGAGCAGGCCGAGATGAGTTGCCTGGACGTCGATACCCGCAGCGACGTTTATTCCCTTGGTGTGCTGCTTTACGAACTACTTACCGGAACAACTCCATTGGAGGCGGAACGACTACGCACGGCCGGTTACGTCGAGATGCAGCGTCTTATTCGCGAAGAAGAACCGCCCAAGCCTAGTACGCGGCTCAGCACCTCGGGTGACAAGCTGACCATCATTGCCAAGCACCGGAAAGTAACACCGGAGAAGCTCAAAAGCCAAGTCCAAGGTGATCTCGATTGGATCGTGATGAAGGCGCTGGAGAAAGATCGGAACCGTAGGTACGAGTCACCTGCCTCGCTCGGTGACGACGTGGGACGAGTGCTGAGCGACGAACCCGTAGAGGCTTGTCCTCCGTCGAAAAGTTATCGATTGAGAAAATTCATACGTCGGAACCGGTTGCTGGTTTCGACTGCGACGGTCGTTCTCGTGGCTCTATTTTCCGGACTAGGTTTGGCTCTCTGGGGTATGAAACGGGCCGAGGATGCTGCTGAAGTCGCCAGACTGCAAGAGGAAGACGCCAGACAACAAGAGAAGGCAGCGCAGGATTTACTCAAAGAAAATTACGAACTAGCCGTGCGTGAGGTGATGCTCAAATCGTTCCAAGGCGAAGTGGAGCCAGTACGGGAGTTGATCGACAAATATGAGCCGTTGTTTAGCAATCGAGATATCAATTCCGATCCCCATTGGCCAACGGTGATGCTCGCCTCCGCGCATCTACACGCGGGCAACAATCCCGAAGTCGATAGGCTGTTATCACCCATTGTGGAAGCGTCCAACGCTGACGCTCCCATTCCGGCAATCGCCATTTTGTCCTCATCCTGCCTCTTTCGAGGCGAATGGAATCGGCCAGTGAAACTGGCAAACCGACTTCGAGAATTGGAGCCAAGACCTGAGTTTAACGACTTGGATAAGCTTTTCCTCGGGTATGGGCTGATGTTTATCGATACTGACCGGGCTGTAAGCAACATCAGAGAAGTACTCGACGATCACCCAACTTGGCTCATCTGTCATGCCATTCTTGCTGACGCATTGATCCACGAGGGTAATTTTTCAGGGAATAAGGCATTCACCGAGGAAGCTTACAGAAAGGCCTTGGCCATTCTAGAGTTTTCACCCAAAAATCCTTTTGCTCATAACGTAGCTCTGTTTTCACACAAGTGCATGATTGAATGGCGGCAGGAAGCCGAATTGCCGTTCAATGATTTGAAGCGTGAGGGCATGATCATCGCTGAGCGATTCAGAAACGGCTGGCCCGAGTATCCACTAGCACAACAGATGACGGCTCAATTCTACGAGGCCGTGGACGAAGGCACCAAAGCTGATGACGCGTGGCTAGCCACGTTGCGAATTGGCGACGAGACTTCGCAATGGACTGCGATTGCAGGGCTCTATCGCACTCGCAGCTCCGAGGAGATGATCAAAGTTCTCGATAGGGAAATTGACAGCGAATCGCCCTACTGGGCAAGGCTTGCACGAGGATACATACTTGCTGGTATCTCCAACGGTCGTGACGAAGCAATGAAGATTTTCCAAGAGTCGTTCTCGGAGAATTCGACCTCGACGGATCGCTTCATGGCAATTCAAATCCCACTCTTGCTCGGAGACAAGGAAACGGCGCGCCGCTGGGCGCAAACCTGGGTCGATCAATATCGGACTAGTCAGAACAGAGACGACCGCTCGGAGTTTGCGGAGCCAGAATTCCTTCAAATTGTTGCGTCTGATGGACGCCGCGTTCCGAACTTCGATGACCGAATGAACAAGTCACTGCGCCACTATTTTCTTGGACTGCTCGCGATTTGCGATGGGGAGCGTGAGGTCGCGTTGAACTGTTTTCGTGAGTCCGTAGCGGGGCCGTTCGGCTGGACCGATCCCTACTGGGCAAGGGCCTTCATTGCCCAGCTCGAATCCGACGAATCTTGGCCAAGGGGAAATCCAAACGCAGCGTCGAACTAGGAATTTCCACGATGCTGAAGAAGTTCTCGCGGTCGGCTTTGGTGAAGCCTCCGTTGCCTTCGGCAATGTTGGCTGAGATCGATAGAACTGCTCGGTTGAGTTGGTCTAAAGGGAAGCCGTAGCCGCGGGAGGACTGCTCAGTGGTGGAACAGACTTGGTCGGCGAAGTCGAGGGCTTTTGGGTAGACCAGCAGCTTCTCGAACTGGAATGTCATTCGGCTGCCCCAAGAGAAGAGAGTAGAGCAGTAGAAAGTAGACCGAGTAGAGGGAGAGAAAATCGAGCGGCCAAGAACGACTCACAATCTGGAGAATCTCCCGGTCGTGAGGCTCTACTGCTCTACTTTCTCTCCTCTACTCTCTACTGCCGCTGTAAGCGGCAGTCGGGGCGACTGGATTTGAACCAGCGGCCTCTGCGTCCCGAACGCAGCGCTCTACCAGGCTGAGCCACGCCCCGATGTGAATGCGAAAAGTCCTCATCCATCGGCAGCAAAGCCATGATGAGAACCGTCGATCTAGCCCAAGTATAGCAAAGGTAGGCAATGACACGAGGTGCGATCGAGCCGATTTTCCAAGGCTAAATGCGTAAGGGAAGTCGGGGCAACGAGGCTCAGGGCTGCGGGGTTAAGAGTCGTTGGCTTGTTGGGGGGAAGCGGCTTCCAGGCGGGTGGGCAGTTGCCCTCGCTGACTGGTCTTCTGCCATGGCCAGTGCCCTTCCAATTCGACTTGAAGTGCCATACTCAGGACGGTTCGAATCAAAACGATCAAGCCCAGCACCGCCACATTTTCCAGCGTGGGATCGACGGCTACGGTGCGGATGATGTCGGCCGCCACCAGAAACTCCAATCCCAATAGAATGCCGCGTCCCAAGTCCTGACGCAGTCGCACAAAGGGATCCTGATCCCCAGGCGGAATACTGAAATAGCGATACGTGGCGTAAACCAGACCGGCCACAATGACAAGGACGCCGACGGCGTCAATCACCAGGCCGATCGTTTCCACGGCTGCTGAGAAAATTTCCATGTCAAGATTCTACCTTCGGAAAGCGAAGCAAGTGGAGGAGCGGGGAGATGCCCTCAGCATCGACATGGCACTCCGGGAATAGACGATGGGTAACGCTATGAATTGGGATCGAGCAATTCGGAGGGCCGAGAACCGTCAACCTCAATGACTTCGAATTCGCGCGAGTCACCCCAGCAGATCTCGCCTCGCGCATCGCATACGGCCACCATGTAGAACTCTCCTTGATCGGTCTCAGGTGAAATCGTTTGGATCCAGTTTCCCGCCACCTGGGATTGAAAGACGCCATAGCCTGTGCCTAGCAGCAGAAAAATTCCGCCCGTTCGCTTGTGTCGCAGTTTGGTGGCCATGCATGGGCTCCTGCGTATTGTGTAAGAAAGTACGTCGTTTGAAAGTCAAAGCACGTGGCGCGAGCCAGTGTGTTATTGGCTGTTGGGCCTAGTGCGCAGTCGAAACTCGGCTGGAGTATATACGGTTGCTGGCGCGGCGTGCTTGTATTTTGACGGCAGGTTTGGACACACTTGCTTGCGCTGCGTGCTTGTAGTTTGCGAGATTGTATTGTGGGCAGGGTGGAGTTGAGATCGTTGCAGGTTTGAATGTTGGGTGGAAGGGGTGGTGACACACTTGCTGGCGCGGCGTGCTTGTATTTTGACGGCAGGTTTGGACACACTTGCTGGCGCTGCGTGCTTGTAGTTTGCGAGATTGTATTGTGGGCAGGGTGGACGTAGTTGAGGTCGTGGCGAGTTCGAATTTTGGGTGGCAGGGGTGGTGACACACTTGCTGGCGCTGCGTGCTTGTATTGTGACGGATGGTTTGGACACACTTGCTTGCGCTGCGTGCTTGTATTTTGACGGATGGTTTGGACACACTTGCTGGCGCTGCGTGCTTGTATTGTGGGGCAGGGTGGACGTAGTTGGGGTCGTGGCGGGTTTGGATTCTGGGTGACAGGGGTGGTGACACACTTGCTGGCGCTGCGTGCTTGTATTTTAGGTGTTGGTATTTGGGTGGCAGGTGTGGGTTACTTCTCCATGTCCTGTGCCTCGTTGGTGTAGCGGACGGCGGTTTCCAAGTCGGATTCATGATTGATCGAGCGACAACTGCCACCTTCGGTCCAAAATCGCTGGCGATTTGGATGCGCTAATTTCAGCTTACGTGTACACCACGCTTTGAATTGATCTCGCACCGTCTCCGCCTTGTAGCCGGGTGCCGAGACAACGACGTGAACGTGATTCGAGCGAGCATGGACGGCGTGCAAATCCCAATTGCGGATCGCACAGTGCCGACAAATCGTACGGTGGATGATCTCCCGATCGTGAAACGAAGCCAGAAAAGATGTTTCCTTCATTTCAGCTGCTGCCATTTGCCGAAACAGCAAATTGGGTTCTTGAAAGTCGCCCTGATGCCAAGATCCTCGCTCGTCGCCCGGCAGCCAAGTGCCGTAAGTGGTCCACGTCAAAAAAAATGCGATTGGTTCGTCTGCGTTAAATGGGCGCTCGCTCATCGATGCCAGTATAGCCCCGTAAATTCAGGAATTGGGATCGAGGTTTTTGGATATCTTACAAGCACGTGGCGCGAGCCAGTGTGTTTTGCATTTCGAATCCACGAAGATGGCTGGGTTGCATGGACATAGTTGCAGAGGGCGCGGTTGTGTTGTTGGTTGGCAGGGGGGACGTAGTTGAGGTCGTTGCAGGTTTGAATGTTGGTTGGCAGGGTGGTGACACACTTGCTGGGACACACTTGCTTGCGCTGCGTGCTTGTATTTCCGTGGATGGTATGGACACACTTGCTGGCGCTGCGTGCTTGTATGCGAAGTGGCTGGTGGACACACTTGCTGGCGCGGCGTGCTTGTATTTTGCGTGGTTGTATTGTGGGGCAGGATGGACGAAGTTGAGATCGTTGCAGGTTTGAATGTTGGGTGGAAGGGGTGGTGACACACTTGCTGGGACACACTTGCTGGCGCTGCGTGCTTGTATGCGACGTGGCTGGTATGGACACACTTGCTGGCGCTGCGTGCTTGTAGTTTGCGTGGTTGTATTGTGGGCAGGTGGACGTAGTTGAGGTCGTGGCAGGTTTGAATGTTGGTTGGCAGGGGTGGTGACACACTTGCTGGCGCTGCGTGCTTGTATTTGCGTGGTTGTATTGTGGGGCAGGATGGACGTAGTTGAGGTCGTT
>JANSWS010000502.1 GCA_024743355.1 bacterium | reverse complement strand
TGATGATCTCGGGTTCGTCGATCTTCTTGTCTTCAACGGAATGAAAATCTCGCATGAACCGATCGGCAGCTTCCATGCCCACCCGCCAAGTCGTCGGCAATCCCTGCCCAGCGGCAGCGCTGAACAAGAACATGGCCTCGGATTGATTCAACAAGTGCCGCAGTTGCTCTTGCATCTTCTCGCGCATGCCGAGATCGCTCAGCGTGTTAAGCACAGCCTTCTTCGGCTGAATCTTGATCAAGACCCTTTCTCCTGAGGGCACACCCTGGCTCATGAAGTCCAGAATCCAATCGATACCCTTGTATTTGAGTGGCAGCACGCCCTGCTGTCGCGACTTGCGATCCGTCGGATTCAACACGCACAGCCTCTTATAGATGGCAAGTACTCCATCACCGGTCGGGCGGTCCATGGCCGGCATGCTCTCCCAGATGCCATCCACGCGAAAGCGGACGGCTGCTCCTTGCTGCGAGAAGTCCATCAATATCTGATCCGCCCGATTCTTGATGGCCTGCGCGGCTAGAATCACCGCTTGCGGATACTGCTCCAGGCTCCGGCAGGCAATCAGAACGCCCTGCTGCTCCTTGTCGTCAGATATCTTTGGCTTGAAGTCCAGTTTTGGAAGTACCACTTCACCGCTGCTGGAACTGACGGTCGCCTTTTTCTTTTTCTTGCCTAGCATCGGTTAGATAATTCCTGGCTGACTGACTTCGATTCCCTTGAGTGCCATCTTCAAGGCGTCTTTGTTGGGCGCCACAGCGAAGGCGGTCGGACGGTCGATTAACTCATTGTCAATAAGCTGCTTCAAGCTCATCGTGAAATCCTGCATGCCCTCGGCAGCTCCAATGCGAATCGCATCGGGCAGCTTGGAATCGTGACCTTCCAAGACCAATTTCTGAATCATCGGCGTAAAGGTCATGATCTCTACGGTGGGCACGCGTCCTACGCCGGGCTTGATCGACTTCAACAGCTTCTGAGCCACAATTCCCTTCATATTGAAGGCGATTGCAGAGCGAATCGCCCCATGCATTTCTTCCGGAAACAAGTCCAAGATACGACCGATGGTCGTCGGGGCACTGGAAGCGTGAATCGTTCCAAACACCAAGTGCCCCGTTTCCGCGGCGTGAATGGCTGTCATAAACGTTTCTTGGTCACGCATCTCACCGACCAAGATGATGTCGGGGTCCTCTCGAACCGCGTGCTTCATGCCGATCTCAAAGTCCTTGACGTCTTCACCAATCTCGCGTTGATTGATCAGACACTTGTCTTCCGTAAACACAAACTCGATAGGATCTTCCAGTGTCAGAATGTGTTTGGAGTAGATCGAATTGATGTAGTTCAAGATAGAGCCGATGGTCGTACTTTTTCCCGAACCGGTGACCCCGGCCAATAGAATCATGCCCTGGTCAAAGTGGCACAAGGACTCGATCGATGGTGGCAGGTACAGTCCCTGGAATGGTGGAATGTAGTTGTTAACCCGTCGGGCAACCAATCCGATGTTCCCCAGTTGTTTGAGCATGTTCACTCGGAAACGCCAGTCGACGCCATCCACGTTCACGACGTAGGCAAAGTCCGCACCACCATCTTCCTCGAAGATGCGCCGCGCCCGGTCGTCCATCATCGGAACCAGCAAACGCACCATCTCTTCGCGATCAATGGGCGGCCGATTGAGGGGTTTGAGCGTGCCGTTGACACGTACGATGGGAGGCTGATCTACCTTCAAATGCAAATCACTGCCTTCCAGTTTGACCAAGGCCCTGAAGATTTTGTCGACCTCTAACTCCTGCCTCTCGCGAAGCAGACTGCCCATCAACCGGTCTATACTTTCATCTTTCGAATCGGCAATCGCCATGAACGGCTCCTATTGAGTCAAGGTCAAAGGCGGACAGGAATCCCACGCTCCGCCATGATTTGCTTGGTTTGCTCTATTGTATACTGGCCAAAATGGAAAATGCTGGCCGCTAAGGCGGCGTCGGCCTTTCCAAGCAAAATTGCGTCTGCCAAATGCTCCGGGCAACCGGCGCCACCGCTGGCCACCACCGGAATATGAACCGCCGAGCTCACGGCCGCAGTGATCTCAATATCATAGCCGTCGCAAGTACCGTCGCAGTCCATGCTGGTCAGCACAATCTCTCCCGCCCCCAATTCTTCAACTTCCTTCGCCCATGATACGGCTTCCAGCCCAGTCGGGGTTCGCCCCCCGTGGATGTGTACCTCCCAGCGCTCACGCCCATCCTGTTGAACGCGTTTCGGATCGATATTCACCACGATGCATTGACTGCCGAAGCGTTCCGCGGCTGCCGCCACGAACTGCGGGTCCCTGCAAGCTGCGGTATTGATCGAAACCTTATCACAGCCCGCCTGCAACAAGGCCCGAATGTCGTCCAGATTTCGAATTCCCCCACCGACGGTCAAAGGCATGAATACCTGCTCCGCCGTACGGCGCACCACATCCAGCATGATCCCGCGCTCTTCATGACTGGCGGTGATGTCCAAGAATACCAGTTCGTCCGCCCCCTCACGTTCGTAACGCGCGGCAACTTCAACAGGATCCCCAGCATCTCGCAAATTGACAAAGTTCGTGCCTTTGACAACCCGACCGCGATCGACATCCAGACACGGAATTACTCGCTTCGCAAGCATCAAGAAAGACCCTATCGAGAATACGCCCAAATTCCAAAGCTGGCCAAACTGCTGCTGACCTGATCACGCACTTGTTGACTGCCCTGTCTTTGCAGCCTGACGAGCAAGCAGAAAATCGGTTCCGCACCAAAGCCGATCGCCGCCCTATGGTAAGCAGTTCCCGCTGTGCGACCAGCCGCACCAAGATTTTTTGTCCTTCCGAAAAAAAAGGCAAATTGCAAAGACGAGGTAAAGAAGAAGAGATTAGGAAAGCCGCAGCCACGGGTCCGAAAAAGCAAGCTAGAACGGAAGTTGGGTCGCTACGCAATTTTTGCACAAGGCCCGCCGAGTACCAACATCCAGCCAGTCCAACGACGTGGTGCAGAGATTACAAATCCTTGATGTGAGGCGGGCTGCTCGCCGACAGAGGTTGATGGTCGATCCCCCACGTATCAATGAGAAAGCCGAAGCTAATCAAGCTTCGGCTTCGAAATAGGCGAACTTGCGAACAAGTCTTGTGCTGATTAGCTGTTGCCAAAGGGATCATCACCGCCGAAGGGATCCGTGGCATCTCCGGCAGGTGTTGCTTCTCCGCCAAAGGGATCGACGACGGGTTCTTCGGCTGCCGGAGGCGTTCCAAATGCGTCACCTGCCCCAGCATCACCACCGAAGGGATCCGTGGCCGCAGGCGCTTCACCAAACGGATCCGTTGCCGGTGCCGCGTCTCCGGGTTGAGCTTCCATCACAGGTGCCGGATCGTCTTGGAATGGGTCCGAGGTCGAATCGACCTCGGGAACCGTCGGCTGGACCGGATCTTCAATCGTTTCACTGGACCGCATGCCCTCATCAAAAGGCGTGTCTTCGGTCGTACTCGGTACCGGAGGTTGGGCCAAGTCTGGAACCGTGGACTCTACGACTCCAGGCACATTGCGAGATTCTTCCATTCGAACCTGATCCAGCGCCTCACGTTGCTGCAGGTAAGCCACCCGCGCGTCGCGACGAATATCTTCGATTCGACTGCGCAAGTAGCCTTGGATGCGGGTTAGCGCATCGCCGACAGGTACAGCCAATTTGCCTTCCGCCTCCATCTGTGCCCCTTGCTCAAAATCCGGATCGCCACTTCCACCCAAGTGTTCTTGGACGAGGCCTCGGAAATAGAAGGGCCGTGGATCCTGAGAGCCCGATTCAATGACCCGGGAAAACAGTACTTCGGCTTCTTGAAGCTCGCCGGCAAAGAATCGATGAACCCCTTCGCCATACAACTCCATGTAGGCATCACCCTGAGCATGCAGCTCAGCACCGCGAAACGCGGTTCCCGAAAGAACCAGTAGAAGAGCAAAGAAAATCGCTCGCAACATTGCTGAGACTCCTCCGAAACCTGTCAACTTGAAATCTTTAGCTGGAACCGTGACGCAACGGGCAGAGCCAAAAACGGCGCAAACAGACACGACCCCTTCGAGAATTAACCGTAGATACTAGTTTAGACAGCCCAATTAGCAACTGCCTAGTCACCCGATGTAATCCAAATAACCTAAATAACCCAAACCAAAGCCTTCCGGCGATTTCGCGGGGGTTTCTGGCTGCGTCCGCGGACACTTGCATAAGACACCTGTTCCGCCGACTTCTAAGGAGTGGCAACAGAGAGCGAGCCGTCAGCGGGCCATCCGAAAGCGGCTCGTTACGCTGGCTGCGGCGGCGATCCGACTTGCCGCACAGATTCTTGACCGGGAAGTGCTGAGGGATTCCGGGAATCCATCAGAAAGTTTCGGGATGAATCACAATCTCAATGCGGCGGTTTTCGGCCCGTCCGGCGGCGGTTTGATTATCTGCCAGCGGACGATTAGGCCCGTGCGCGGCAGCGAAAAGCTGCTGCATGGGGATTCCGCTGCGACGCACCAACTGATCCATGACCGCCTGCGCCTGGGCACTAGCCAGTTGATAAGCCGTGCCGTAGGCACTGCTGACCGGGGAATTATCCGTATGGCCCTCGATAGCGACGCGTTGTCTCGGGAAGCGTTGACGCAGAATATCGGCCACCTGCACGAGAATAGTATCGCCAGCCGGATTCCGCGTTGCGGTACCGGGCGAGAAAAGCTGGTCTGCGGGGATGCGAATTCGCGTCAGCCCCTGGTCGACAACAATTTGTGCCCCTTGAATCTTGAGGGCACTGCTTGAGATGGCTGCGGAAGCTCCGGCCAGGGAACCGCTTGCAGCCAGCGTGGCTCCCCGTTGGGAACGCATTGCTTGCTGTGTCTGACCAAATGAAGACGGCAGATTCTGGGCCGTCATCGTCGGAGCTTGGGAAGCATATTGCTGAGCTGCCGCTAACAACTGCCGATTCTGGTTGGTAGCCGCTTGTAATTGCTGGGAAAGTAGTTCCGAGCGTTCGCGGTAGGCTTCCGCCTGCTGCTGCGAT
>JANSWS010000004.1 GCA_024743355.1 bacterium | reverse complement strand
GTCGCATCCAACCATGATAAACTTGGCCATGTTCGGCACCTCGTTGTGGAAGTGAAATTGCTAAATCAATTCCCAACGAGTGTGCCGGATTTTTCCCCCAAACTCAACCGCCGCATAGTTTCTCTGGCGAGCGTGGCTACGGGTAGTTCACCAGGCATTTTCCGACCCAAGACTTTAGAATTGAGACCCTGCATGTTTTTTAGCTTGAATTCTCGCGATCGATCGACATTCGAAAAGTTAAGGAGTTTGAAGAGAGTCGGCAGTTGTCTGCTGAGCCTCGCGATCGCGCTTACTGCCGCCCGAAACGCGATGGCGGAAGATCCGATTGCCCAATTGCAAGAACAGGCCGCGACCAGTGGCGTTAGCGACTGGGCGCATTGGGGCCCCAATCCCGACAAGTACTCCAGCTGGTTAACACACTCCAACCGTCTGGTGCCAGTCTATGTTTTTGGTGCCAGTCTCGAGCGTTTTTGCGGCGAGCGTAGTGTTTACCGAGATCCGCAGAAGCTGGCCGAGCTGTATGGCAGCCTGCCGGCCGATACGCTGAACCCGCAAGCCGAGTATTGCGATCAAACCGATGTGTTTCGACTTCAACGCGATGCCATCGAGGCTGGCAAAAAGAAGGTTGTCTTGTTTGTGTTCGATGGTATGGACTGGCAGACTTCGCGGGCGGCGTCGATTGCGAAGCTGGGGCGTGTTGCCTATGACCAGGGCCGCGGCACGGGTTTAGCCTTTCAAGACTACGACAAAGCGGAAACTGATTTTGGATTCTTTGTGTCGAGTCCACATAACAACGGCACGAACGTGGACGTGAATCGGCAGCGGGTGACCAATATTGGCGGCAAGACTCCGGGTGGTTACAGCCCCGCCCTGGGCGGTTCGCAACCCTGGAACGAAGCTCAAGCCAATGCTGAGTATCTGACGACCCAGTACCAGGGCCTGCTGCACGCCTATACGGATTCCGCATCATCGGCAACTTCGCTGACCAGCGGTATCAAGACTTATAACAATGCGATCAACGTGGATCCCGCAGGGCGGGAGGTGTTGCCTTTAGCCAGGCTCTTGCAAGAGCAGGGTTTCGCTGTGGGGGCCGTTTCTAGTGTGCCCATCAGTCATGCAACTCCCGCATGCGCCTACGCGAACAATGTCCATCGCAGCGACTATCAGGACATTACGCGGGACATGTTGGGCTTGCCCTCCGTCTTTCATCCCGGCGGGCTGCAAGGGATGGATGTGGTACTCGGAGCGGGTTGGGGTGAGGATAAAGATAGCGATGGCGCACAGGGCGAGAACTACGTAGCCGGGAATCGCTACATCGCCGATGCGGATTTGCATGCCATCGACATCGAGCATGGCGGGAAGTACGTGGTAGCCAAGCGTAGCGTGAATCGCTTAGGGCAGGAAGTGTTAGCCGAAGCCACGCAGCGGGCTGTGAAGGGCAAGCATCGCCTGTTCGGCTTTTTCGGCGTCGCAAGCGGACATCTGCCCTTCCAGACAGCCGATGGAGGCTACAACCCCGTTTCGAGTGTGGGAAACCCTGAGGCAGCGCGGCCCGAGGAGTACAGCAAGGCCGATATCGAGGAGAATCCGACCCTGGCTGATTTGGCAATTTCAGCCATGGATGTGTTGGAAGCGAAGTCCGACCGCTGGTGGCTGATGGTCGAGCCCGGTGATGTGGACTGGGCTAGCCACTCCAACAACATCGACAACGCGATCGGGGCGGTGCTGAGCGGCGAGTATGCTTTTCAGCGAGTGACGCAATGGATCGAGGAGCATGGCGGTTGGGACGACGCGGTGGTTATCGTCACCGCCGACCACGGTCACTACTTGGTGCTCGATCAACCGGAACGATTGGCCCAACCATCCGCTTATCCGTCGAATTGACATCCGCGGAAGTCGACCCTCCAGGAAATCAATCCCAACGAATGATTTCTATCCCTCCGAATCGAATGACGCATATGAAAAGAAAATTGCCCGCGCTGGTTCTACTGATGGTCGCCTCTACGGTAATGGCACAGGAAAAACAGTCCGATAGCGAAGCTTCCCAATCATCCTCCGCGCAGCAGGCTGCGGTGGAGAAGGTGCAGGCCATACTCGATCCGATCGACCATGGTTTGATCGAGCTTGATCCTCCCATGCCCGAAGACGGATTTTACGTTCAGGGAACAGTGGTGACGGTTCGAGCGACGCCGGCGCAAGGCTATGCGGTTGACTCCATTTATTACTCAGTGCCTGGCCGCTGGGGGGCCATGTATCATGAGTCGCTGACCGAGGAGTTTAAAATCACGATGGATCAGCAGAAGCACATCGGGGCGTCTTTCATCGAGACCGAGGATGTTGCACACATCGATGTCAGGCACAATGTGGTTTACGCCAAGCCTGGACGAAAAGAGCTCAAGTATGATGTCTACAGTCCCCGAGGCGCTCAGCAGCTGCCCATCGTGGTCATTATTCATGGCGGTGGTTGGTCCACGAATGACGAAGATATCATGCGCGGCCTGGCACGTGAGCTGACCAAAGAAGGCAGGCTAGTGGCTTGCAGCATCGACTATCGCTGGATCGGGAATCTCGACGGCGATGCGACACCCAACTCGATGGCCAATCTGATCGAAGATGTTTTCGGTGCGATTGCGCACATCATGGAACATGCCGCCGAATATGGTGGCGATGCGAGTCGCATCGGCGTGACCGGTGATAGCGCGGGAGGCCACTTGTCGGCAGCCGCATCCATATTGACCGGACAGGTCGGCTCCCAGGGGTTTGGAGTGAAGGATGGGATCTACCAATTCAAGCCGACTTACTTGCCGGACGGGAAATCGGCAGAAGAAGTGCGCGAGCAAATGCTGGTGGCGATCCGAGCGGCGGCTCCCAGCTACGGAGTCTTCGCGGCAGAGCGTCTTGGCTCGTTTCAGCGGAATATGAGCCAAGCAGCCGCCGAAGCCACATCGCCACAAAGCCACATTCCAGATGCCTCGGAACGTCGCGTGCCACAGTATTTAACCCGCGGTTCACGGGATACGCTGATCCGCGACGAGGATGTAACTGCCTTTGCAGAAGCGCTGAAAAGCAAGGGGCAGATCGTAGTTTATGATGAAGTCGAAGGTGCCGGGCACGCCTTTTTCGACTGGAAGCCAAACGAGGAAGTCAAGGCAACCTTTGCCAAATTTGGTGCACCCTACGCCGCAAGGATGCGAGCTTTTTTCATCGAGCATCTGTACGGAAACGAATGATGTTATAGTCGCCGTCCTCCGCGATCGTAGCGTTTGGCCTGAAATCGCATTGATCGAGGATCGGCGACCTTCGATCCTAAGTCATCTCTAAGAATGCTCTCGGATCCGCCTGCTTGCATGATCTACTTGCCTGATGATCCCGAGGCGAGAAATCAGCGAAGGATACGGCTGCAGCGCGGAAGGCACTGCAGCCTGATGGTCGTCTGCCTTTTAGTTAGCCCTTCTTTGGGAAGAGGGGACCGCCGTAGACGGCTGCAGATCCCAGTTCTTCATCGATCCGCAGCAGCTGGTTGTATTTTGCCATCCGGTCACTGCGAGATGCGGAGCCGGTTTTAATTTGGCCGGTAGAAAGTCCGACCGCCAAATCCGCGATCGTCGCATCTTCGGTTTCTCCACTTCGGTGGCTTGAAATGGAGGTGTAGCCATTGCGAGCGGCCAACTGGATGGCATCGATCGTTTCGGAGAGCGTGCCGATCTGATTGACTTTGATCAGGATGCTGTTGCCGATACCTTCATCGATGCCGCGCTGCAACCGCTCGACGTTCGTGACGAACAAATCGTCGCCCACCAGCTGAACTTTATCGCCCACCTTGTCGGTCAGCAGCTTCCAGCTTTCCCAGTCGTCTTCGGAGCAGCCGTCTTCGATCGAGCAGATGGGGTACTGGTCGACCCAACCGGACAGAAAGTCGACCATGTCTCCGCCGGACAGCTGTTTGCCATCGATCGAATAGAGTTTCTTTTCGGCATCGTAGAATTCTGTTGCGGCTACGTCCAAGGCAATGTAGATCTGCTCGCCAGGCTTGTAGCCGGCTTTTTCGATGGCTTCCATGATCAGATCGAGAGCTTCCTGGTTGCTCCCCAGGTCGGGAGCGAAACCGCCTTCATCGCCCACTGCGGTGTTCAGCTTGCGGCTGCTGAGGACTTTCTTGAGATGATGGAACACTTCAACGCCGGCCCGCAGCGCGTCGGAGAATCGCTCGAAGCCGAGCGGCATGACCATGAATTCCTGGACGTCCACCGAATTATCCGCGTGCTGGCCACCGTTGACGATGTTCATCATGGGGGCTGGCAAGATGTGGGCAGAGGTTCCGCCCAGATAACGATACAGGGGTAATTGCGTGAAGTTGGCCGCTGCCTTGGCGACCGCCAGCGAGGCGCCCAGAATGGCGTTAGCTCCCAGTCGCTTCTTATTGGGCGTGCCATCCAATTCCAGCATGACCTGATCGACCTCCCGCTGCATCACGGCGTCTAGCCCGTAGAGAGCGTCCGCGATTTCGGAATTGACGTTTTCCACTGCTTGCTGGACGCCTTTACCGAGAAACTGAGATGGATCGCCGTCTCTGAGTTCCCAGGCTTCGTGGGCACCGGTACTGGCGCCGCTGGGAACCGCCGCCCGGCCCATGGAGCCATCGAGCAGTTCAACTTCCACTTCTACCGTTGGGTTGCCGCGGCTGTCGAGAATCTGACGCGCGAATACAGATTGGATCGTGCTCATTATGTCCTCTTCGATCACTGTTCGATTCAGTTGGGAATGCGGGTTCATGTAAGACGAATGCTTGTTGGGTCGAGCTATTTTGGCGAAACCGGCCGGAAGTGCCAGGGGCGGCAGCCCGGTCCCCGTCGTACAAATGCCGTTGCGCGTGTAAATTCAGAGGGACAGCGGCGTCAGGGGAAGGCTTCGGAGGCAGGCAGGGATAAGTCTTGCTGTTGGCATGATTCGCTTAGGCTTTCCAGTAAAACGCCGCGTAAAATCAACAGGGACGGCTCGGCAACAGGGACGGCTCGATTGGGGCTGCCAAGCGGCTCGACGCGAATTAGACGCGCAATAGACGCGAATAATGAATCCACCAACGCGGAATACAACATGTTTTCTGGTCTTGTCGAAGCAACAGCCCGGGTTCTCCACATCGATCCCGAACCGGGTGGAATTCGCCTATCGATCCAGCGACCGGCGGATTTTCATGATGTTGCGTTGGGTGACAGCATCGCCGTCAGTGGCTGTTGCCTGACAGTTGTCCAGGTCGACGAAGCGCAATTGAGCTTTCAGGCTGGACAGGAAACACTTTCGAAAACGATCCTGGGTGGGCTGTCGGTGGGAAGCCGAGTCAACTGCGAACGCTCGCTAGCGCTTGGTGATCGGCTCGGAGGTCATTTGGTAACCGGACACGTCGACGCGGTGGCTACTCTGAGAGAACGCCGCGATGACGCGGATTGGTCGGACATGGTTTTCGCCTGTCCCCTGCCCTTGCTCAGCCAGATTGCACCCAAGGGATCGGTAACCGTCGATGGCGTCAGTCTGACCGTGGTTGCGGTCGGCCAGGATTTTTTCTCGGTGGCGCTCATACCGCATACACTGGAGCACACCACACTGGGAGAGCGGGGGATTGGGCAGAAGGTCAATATCGAGACCGATCTCCTTGCCAAATATGTCCAGCGGCAGCTGGAAACCAGTAAATCTTGAGTGGGCTTTTGCGCAACACGTAACCGGCTGACGATTTCAAGCTATGTCTGAGCGGCAATCACTTTCTTACTTGCAGAAGCGTTTCGCGGACGCGGGCATCCAGCCTCAAACGAAATTCGGTCAGAATTTCTTGATCGATCTGAATTTGGTGCAATTGATTGCCAAGAGTGCCGAACTCAGCCGCCGCGACGTTGTGTTGGAAATCGGCACTGGCATGGGATCGCTGACCCAATTGCTGGCAGCGGAGGCAGGGCATGTGGTGACGGTCGAGATCGACCCCTATATGGCGCGTTTGGCACAGCAAGAGTTTGTTGGGCTGAACAACGTATCCTTGCTGCAGTTGGACGCGTTGCGACGCAAAAATCAATTTGCACCGGAACTCTTGCAAGTTATCCAGGAGCGGCTCGCCGATATCCCGGGTGGCAGGCTCAAGCTGGTAGCCAATCTTCCCTACAATGTGGCCACGCCGGTTCTTTCCAATCTGCTTGATATCGATCCCTGGCCAAACCGCATGGTGGCCACGATTCAGAAGGAATTGGCGGAAAGGATTACCGCCAGTCCGAATAGCAAGGACTACAGTGCGCTCAGTGTTTGGATGCAGGCGCAGTGTCAAACACGCATCGTGCGTGTGTTGTCTCCCAGCGTATTCTGGCCGAGACCGAAAGTGGAGTCTGCGATTCTCGAGATCCGTCCCCAAAAGCTGCTGCGGAATCGTATTGAGGACCCCGAGTTCTTCCACCAAATAGTGCGGGGCATCTTCCAGCATCGGCGGAAGTTCTTGAGATCTGCCTTGCAGAGCGCGGTGCACTCGAAGCTCGACAAGCCAGCGATTGATGGCATCTTGAGCTCAATGGACTTGGATGCCAAAGTGCGGGCAGAGCAGCTCTCTCCAGCGCAAATGATCGAATTGGTGGATCTGGTCCGAGAGGGGTTGGAATGAGTTGGGGGCAGCCTCACCCGCTTGAAAAGGGATTCTCGGCCAGAGGCGTCGGGCTGCTAGACTGGAAAGGTCCGGCAAGAATCTGCCCTTGCGTTCGAACAGCAGAAGTGTATTCCTTCAAGGGAGCTTCAGGCGATCATTCCCTGCCAACGATAGTACCTGTGTTCCCTTGCCTGGGAAGAAAGCAAGTATGACCGATTCGAGTGCCAAAGTAGCGATAACTGTCCGACCAGGCAGCCTGGTTGGCCGCTACCGTATTGAGCACTTGCTCGGCAGCGGTGGCATGGCTGAAGTGTTCTACGCCGTGCACGAGGATCTACATCGACCGGCCGCGCTCAAGATTTTGCGGGCATCTTTGGCCACCGATCAAACGAACCTGCAGCGTTTTCTAAATGAAGCCCGTGCGGCCGCCGCGCTGATTCATCCCAACATTGTCCAGGTCTATGATGTTGGCCGCGATGGCGACTTGCATTACATCGCTCAAGAATTTGTGCCTGGCACCAATCTCAGGCAGTTTCTGGCGGCACCCAGTACCCCGTCTTCGACGGACATGCCAGAACTCCCCCAGCAGCCAGGGCATTCCGTGGATCGTCCGGTCGCGTCCGGAGGTAGCGGAGCAAGGCCGATAGAAGTTCGCGATCCCGACACCGGTGATCGACAGCTGGCCATTACGGAAACCTTGAGCATTTTGCTGCAGGTCTTGGCAGCCTTGAACAAGTCGGCCTCCAGTGGCATCGTGCACCGGGACATCAAACCGGAAAACATCATGCTCAACGAAGACGGCGAAGTGAAGGTTGCCGACTTCGGTTTGGCCAGGACGCTGCTGGGAGACGATCCAAAGCTGACTCGGGCCGGCACAACGCTGGGTACGCCTATGTACATGAGCCCCGAGCAGATTCAGGGCGGCACCGTGGATATTCGCAGCGATTTGTATTCTCTGGGTGTAACCCTGTACCACATGCTGGCTGGCCGACCGCCCTTTTTGGGCGACACACAATTGGCCTTGGCTATGAAGCATACTCAGGCAGAAGTGCCCGACATCCTTCAGTTTCGGGCCGAGATTCCCAAGTCGCTGGTGATGCTGCTGGAAAGACTTCTCGAGAAGTCCCCCCAAGATCGCTTTGAAAGTCCGGCGCACACGCTGGCGTTTCTGCAGCAACATCGCGGTCAGGATCTCTCCCAGTTATGGCCCGAGCAGACTGTGCCACTGCCGCGAGTCAGCTTGTTGGGCAATCCGCCGGTGATGGAGGCTACTCTCAAGTTGCAAGCAATGCTCAACCGTCGCGGGCGGTTGGTAGGTGGTTCCAAGTGGTGGAAGCGTCTGGCTGCCGGCTTGCTGATCCTGGCAGCTTTTGTGGCCGGCATGGCCATGACTCTGGCCGATCCCTTTGCTTACACGGAAGTGTCGCAGCTCTACCGTGGGGTACCCAGGCAAGATACGGTACAAGCCCAGTATCACTACGCCTTGCTCAACGAGAATCGCCGTGTGGCCCGCGAGGACAAATGGAGGGCGGTCGAGCACTACTTTCCGAAAGACCAAGGTGGATTGAATCGCAGTTATGCGGCGATGGCCAGCTTGCAACTTGCTCGTGCATTGCATCGCAAGGGCGACTCGGAGGCGGCGAAACGCGAATTGGATCGAACGGTCAATGATTCAGGCATGGATGAATTCTACAAAGTCTATGCCTTGCTGGAGAAAGCCATGATCGAGGACGAACTCGGACCGGCTGGCCAGGAAGAGCAATTGAATGCAGCCGTCGACTCGGCACTTGATATGTGGCGAGCCATCAAAGACGAGGATAAGAAGGAACGCTTGAGCAATCAGCTAAACGAACTGGTGAAGTCTCGGGATGTTGAGCGGACCGCGCGGCGCTGGCTGGCAGGTACGGAGGCTGGCAGCTAGCGGCAGTTTCCATCCAGGGTTGCGTTTTAATTCACGGCTCTCGGATAGGAACCGAGAACTTCGAGCCGTGGAGTCTCAACGGCCAGTTGTTCGATTGCTTTTCCTACGGCAGGCGTCTCGCGATGCCCTTCCAGTTCGACAAAGAACAGGTATTCATTCGGCGCGTTGGGCAACGGGAAAGACTCGATCCAAGTCAAATTGATACCGGATTGCTGGAAGATCAGCATGGCAGTCGCCAGGGCGCCTGGACGATGCTCCAATTGGAACATTAGAGACGTCTTGTCATGTCCGGTAGGGCTGCAAGTTCGATTGCCGATGACGACAAAGCGGGTCACATTCTGGGTATTGTCCTCGATATTCTGTTCGATGATCCGCAAGCCATGGTGCAGCCCGGCTTCTTGGCTGGCGATAGCAGCTACGCCCGTTTGGGATGCGGCAGTAGCAGCGGCGGTGGCCGTGCTGGAGACCTCCACTAGCCTGGCGTGCGGCAAGTGTTCCGCCAACCACCCACGGCATTGCGAAAGCGCTTGGGGCTTGCTGTGAACTTCCACGATAGCGTTACGAGTTCCCAGGCCGAGCAGGCAGTGGTGGATTGGCAGCAGTACCTCGCCGCAGATTTGTGCCGGCGAGCGGGCAAACATTCCCAGCGTATCCACCACGCGGCCGTCGGTAGAGTTCTCGATCGGTACCACAGCGAATTGCGACTGCTTACGTGTGACTTCTTTGAATGCAGCAGCGATGGTCATGACTGCGGAGAACTCGGCTGCCAGTCCAAAGTGCTTGACTGCCGCAAGATAACTGTAGCTATAGATGGGGCCCAGGTAGGCTACCGTGTCCACGTAATGCGTGGCTCGCTGGCAGATACTGGCGGCATGGCGTAGCCAGTCGCGTGGCCAGTGGGAATCCATGTCAAAACGGCTGGCAAATTGTTGGCAGGCCGCATCTTTGTCCATTGGCAATTCGGCCCCCGATGCTTGGGGCTGTTGCTTGAGCAGTTGTACGCGTTCGGCCAGCAGCTCCAGCAGTCGCTCATCGATCTTTTGGAGTTCTGACGATGGGGGTGGGACTGCCATGTTGGCTACCTGTTTTCAAGGTTTCGAGGAGCGTAATCTGACCGGCAGATCGTGGTGAAAAGGCTGTCAATTTGGCAAAGCCGAACTTGCCGGGACGAGGGCAAAGTCGGGGGCGGGCGTGTACGGGCAAGGCTCATGTTCCATCAACCCGCATAATTGGGCATTTGAAGCCCAAATCAGTAAATTGGCACGGAGCTTGCTATCCATGGTTTTTCCAATCTGTCCGTCATATTGGACGGGCAGAAGCGCGGCACAGGTGCCCGCTGAAGATGGCCAGTTGCCTGAATGCGGCTGGCGTCAGCAGTGTGTGTGGCGAGGATTTGGGTCCCTGCATCACTCGGTTTTCCTGGTATCGCGATAGGCCACACTGTGGCGAACTTGAGCTTCGACAGTGAATGCGTTTCCGGGTTGTGCGGAAGCGTTTCGGGGAATCATAAAGACTAAGACATCAAAGGAGAAAACCAAGTGGCTAAGGGTGAAAAAATCATCGGTATTGACTTGGGAACGACGAACTCTGTGGTTGCGATCATGGAGGGTTCCGAGGTCAAAGTCATTCCCAACGCGGAAGGTAATCGTCTGACTCCCAGCGTGGTTGCCTTTACCGACAAGGATGAGGTCATCGTCGGCGAGCCAGCTCGGCGGCAGGCGGTAACGAATCCGCGTCGCACGGTGTACTCGGCTAAGCGCTTCATGGGTCGTCGGCATTCGGAGGTTGAGTCCGAAGAAAAGATGGTGCCCTATGAGGTCACCGGGGCCGCCAACGAATACGTCAAGATCAAGGTAGGCGACCAGGAACTGACGCCTCAAGAAGTGTCGGCCAAGGTTCTGCGTAAATTGAAGGAGGCGGCCGAGTCGTATCTCGGGCACCGCGTCAGCAAGGCGGTGATCACGGTCCCCGCTTACTTCAACGACGCGCAGCGTCAGGCCACCAAGGACGCGGGTCAGATTGCCGGCTTGGAAGTAGCCCGCATCATCAACGAACCGACGGCTGCCGCCCTTGCCTACGGGTTGGATAAGGAGCGGGATCATAAGATCGCCGTCTTTGACTTGGGTGGGGGAACCTTTGACGTCTCCGTGTTGGAAGTAGCTTCCACGGGAGAAGGTGACAACCAGAGCAAAGTGTTTGAGGTGATTTCGACCAGTGGTGATACCCACTTGGGCGGCGATGACTTTGATGAAGCTTTGGTGAACTATGTGGCTGACGAGTTCAAGAAGGAAAACGGCATCGACCTCAGGTCCGATCCGATGTCCCTGCAGCGACTGCAGGAAGCTTGTGAAAAGGCCAAGAAGGAACTGAGCTCGGTTCCCCAAACCGATCTCAACCTGCCCTTTATCACCGCTGATGCGAGCGGGCCGAAGCACTTGCAAATGAAGATCACCCGCTCCAAATTCGAAGAGTTGGTGGATAGTTTGATTGAGCGTTGCAAAACGCCCGTGCGTCAGGCATTGCAAGATGCGAATCTCAAGCCTAGCGACATCGATGAAGTGGTGCTGGTGGGTGGCTCGACGCGAGTTCCCAAGGTTCGCGAAGTCGTCAAGGAAATATTCGGTAAAGAACCGCATCAAGGTGTGAATCCCGATGAAGTGGTGGCTATTGGAGCTGCGATTCAGGGAAGCGTTTTGGCAGGCGATCGAACCGACGTGCTGCTGTTGGACGTTACTCCGCTGACGCTCGGCATCGAAACCGAAGGCGGTGTGATGACGGCACTGATCGAGCGCAACACCACGATTCCCGCGGAACGCAAGAATACGTTCTCGACGGCGGCTGATAATCAAACCGCGGTCACCGTTCGCGTGTTCCAAGGTGAAAGAAAGATGGCGACTCAGAACCGACTGCTGGGCGAGTTCAATCTGGAAGGAATTCCCCCGGCGCCGCGGGGTGTTCCACAAATCGAAGTCAAATTTGACATCGATCAAAACGGTATCCTGAACGTCTCGGCACGCGATCTGGGAAGCGGCAAGGAAGCTTCCGTACGCATCGAGCAATCCTCTGGCTTATCCAAGGATGAGATCGATCGTATGCAGAAGGACGCTCAGGAACATGCGGAGGAAGATCGACGCCAGTTTGAGTTGGCTGAAGCTCGCAATAAGGGGCAGCACTTGGTTTATCAGCTTCAAAAGCAGATGAAGGAGAACGAGGACAAATTGTCCGACGATGATCGCGCTCCTCTGAATACTGCCATCGAAAAGCTGAACGGCGTTATGTCCGGTGAGGATGCGGAAGCCATCAAGTCGGCAACCAGCGAGTTGGAGCAGGCTGCTCAGGCTTTCGGCAAAGTGCTGTACGAAAAGGCCGGAGCCGCAGCTGCCGGTGGACAAGGTGGAGCCGCGGGGGCTGCCGCTTCCTCGAGCTCAGACGACGATGCCATTGATGCGGAGTTCGAAGTTAAGAACGACTAGCCACATCGTGACTGACCTTGAGTCAGCCAAAAGTGATTAAGCAGAGGTGCTGAAGTTAGAAGATCTTCAGCACCTCTTTGCATTTGGGCACTAGAGCTTTGTCGCATTCCATTTAAGTGCGCGTCGACGAGGCGACGAGTCCAAGAGCCTTGCAAATTGCCGGGATTCGTCGCCTCGTCCACTACAGCCAACCCTAATTCTCAATGGAAACAAAGCACTTGCCGGTTTAGCAATTCACGCATGGGCTTAGGTGATGGCACCGCCTATGCAGCGTGTGTCGAGTCTTCGTTACTTTCCGATGCCTTGTCTTCCGCCGGCGTGAATGCCTGCGAATCTTGGCTATCGAATGCGGGTGACTTGGCATAGGCTCGCCAGTCTTTGGCGAGGATCAAGCGAGCGCCGCGTCGAAAGGTCACAAAGGACCAGGCCCAGCTCATGATGACAAACAGGCGGTTGCGAAAGCCGGTCAGAAAGTAAATGTGCACTACCAGCCAAGCCAGCCAAGCGGAGAAGCCGGCCAGACGAAGCTTACCTACCTCGGCAATCGCTCGGCTGCGACCAATCGTGGCCATCTGTCCTTTGTCCACATAATGGAATTCAGGCCTGGGTTGTCCTCGCAGGTCCGCCTGCACGACTTTGCCAAAATGTCGGCCCTGCTGAATGGCGACGGGAGCGATGCCTGGTAGCGGCTGGTTGTCAGGGCCACGAAAGTGGCACAAATCGCCCGCCACAAAAATGTTGGGGTGTTCGGGAATTGACAGATCCTGGTTGACCATCACCCGTCCCTGGCGGTCGCAGGCAAAATGGCTTTGCGAACCCAATCGGGAAGCTTCGATGCCGGCTGCCCACAGGACGGTTGACGCACTGATGTGCTCGCCCGAAACATCCACACCTTGAGCGGTGATATTGGTCACTCGGGAACTGGTCCAAGTTTGCACGCCCAACTGTTCCAAATCTCGCATGGCCCGGCTGGCAAGTTGCTCTGAAAACATAGGTAGCACACGCGGGCCAGCCTCGATCAGAATGATCCGCGCCTGCTTCGAATCGATGTTGCGAAAATCCTTGGCTAAAGTGAAGCGGCTCATTTCGCCAATCGCCCCAGCCAGTTCAACGCCCGTGGGACCGCCTCCCACCACGACAAAGGTCAGGTGTCGACGTCGTTCCAGTGGATCGTTGGTCAATTCAGCCTGTTCAAAGGCTTGTAATACGCGGCGGCGAATCTCGGTAGCCTGTTCGATCGTCTTCAGACCAGGCGCATTGATTTCCCAGTCATCGTGGCCAAAGTAGCTGTGCATCGCACCGGCGGACAAAAGCAGGTAATCGAAGCGTAGTTCGCCTATCGAAGTGCTGAGAACTTGCTCCGACGCATCGACATGTTTAGCCTCACCGCAAACAACGCGGAGGTTTTTTTGCCGTGAAAGTACTCCACGGATGGGCGCGGCAATATCTGCTGGGCTGAGCCCTGCCATGGCGACCTGGTACAGCAGAGGCTGGAATAAGTGATGATTGCGGCGATCGATAAGCGTGATCTGGATGCCCTTGCATCGGTGGAGAGATTTGGCTGCGTTTAGTCCGGCAAAACCACCGCCAACAATGATGACCTGTTTGGGATCCGACATGAATACTCGTTCGCTCCAAGCATCTGGATGAGTGCTGCTATCATCTACTAGTTTAAACGCAGCAGGTTTGGGCAGCGATGGTGGCCAGGCAGGAAGGCTGTGGATTACAGGCGGAAGTCGGCCAGCTCGAAGTTTAGGAGATGCCGTCCTGCAGCCTGCTGCGTGACATGCATGAAGTCTCGTGGACAGAAAACGAAAAAGGCCCCGCTTGAGTGGCTCATCCAAGCGGGACCTTTCAACCGTGAAAAGCGGGCCTATGGCTGTTGCAGCCCTATTCATCGCCATACATCGGCGATATGCGCCTCTAAGGTCACGGAGCATCCGTGTTCGCGATAGCCCAACTGCCAGAGGTTGCGTGGCGTTGCAGCAGACTACCTGCGGTTACCAACCGGAGGACGATTGGTTGTTTGCGTTCCCTCGATTCCCTCTCTCTCGATGCACGGAAAAAGGAGTGGTGGCAGCCTAGCTCCGCTGCGGGCCTTGGCCATTTGCCACTTGCTCTCCCCTGAATGCAACAGCCATGCCAATCGCTGATTTCAGATCGAGAATTGCGTATAATGTGGCCCTGCAGTTGAAAACGAGGGAGAAAACTTTACCCGATCCCCATTTTCTAGCTCTTCGACAACCCGCTACGGACGTTTTTACAATCGCGAGATTGTAAGAATTACAAGAGTTTTCTCCCGGTATCTTCCGTGGCGCAATGACAGCATTTGAGTCTTCGCAATTCCCCCACAGCCCTTGTTAGCACAGGTTCGAGATCCATGTTGAATGTAGGTCGCACGCGCCGCGATTCTGGCGTTCCAGCCTTGGTTGTTTGTATTTTGGCGATGCTTGCATTAATGGTTGGCGGACCGCATGCCACACAAGCCCAGGATTCCGCCGCCAACGACCATGCGGTCGTCGAAGCGTTGTTGCGCTTGCCAGATAAGTCTTTAAGCGATTTTCCAGCACAGCGTCCGGCAGTGCTCCGTTATCTGAGCCGTCAGGTCGGTACGCAGCAATATATCGATGTAGCCAGGCGCTTGAAGGTTTTTGAACAAACCGATGAACTTCGCCAGATGCTCACGCAGCTACCGTTCTCGACACTGAACAAAGACGCCGCCGAATTGATCGAACGTTCCGGGAACTTGGCGGTGCTCGAGGCAGCTATTCAGGACACCAATCCTGAGCTGGCTACGGCCGCAGTCACGGCTATGGGCTTCTCCCAGAATCCGCGGGTTATCCGGATGCTCAAGGCTGTGCTCGACGACCCGCGAGCGAGTCGACAGCTGAGGATTGCCGCCGCTGACGGTTTGGGGAGATCCGAAGACGGCAGTCGCTTCTTGCTCGAGATGGCGAAGCAAGGTCAAGTATCGGACGATATCCGATTCGTGGTCCATGACCGTCTGCTGGGGGCCAACTCGCAGGCAATTCGCGACGAAGCCAAGAAACACTTGGCGGCAATTGCCACAGCGGAGGCCGAAGCGTTGCCTCCCGTTCAGGAACTGGCCAAGATGCGGGGTGATCTGGCGCGTGGGAAGCAAGTGTTTCACACGGTGGGCACCTGCATCAAGTGCCACCAAGTTGGCAGTGAAGGTAAAGAGGTTGGGCCTAATCTATCCGAGATCGGCAGCAAACTCTCGCGAGAAGACATGTATGTAGCCATCTTGAATCCCAGCGCCGCCATCAGCCACAACTACGAAACGTACACGCTTCTGGATGCAGACGATCGCGTGGTGACGGGCTTGCTGATTAACCAGACCGACGAACAGGTGACCATCCGCGATGCGGAGGGCATCGATCACACACGGGCTGCCGCAGATGTTGAGAGTCTCAAACTGCAGTCGGTTTCGCTGATGCCCGCCGACCTGCAGAAAGCGATGTCTTTGCAGAACCTGGTGGATCTGGTGGATTATCTACTGACGCTCAAGCGTGCCGGCGAAGGCCCTTTTGAAGCGATAGCGGAAGAAACGGTCCCTGAAAATACGGACCTGAGAGATCCCAAGACTGCCATTGCTGGTTTTGATGTAGCCCAGGGCCTGCAGGTCGAATTGTTCGCCGCCGAGCCACAATTGCTTAGTCCAACCAGTATCGATGTGGACGCACTGGGACGCGTGTGGGTCTGCGAAGCGGTGAACTACCGTCATTTTCGCAATCCCGACAACGAAGCCAGGAGTCAGGGGGATCGGATTCTGGTTCTGGAGGATAGTGACGGGGATGGCAAAGCGGACAAAGAAACCGTGTTCTACCAACATCCAGAAATCGATTCACCCCATGGGGTTTGTGTGCTCGGGGATAAGATCATTGTGTCGGCGGGTGAAAACGTCTTTGAGTTCACCGATGCCGATGGTGACTTGAAGCCGGATTCTAAGAAGATCCTGTTCTCGGGAATCAGCGGCGTGCAGCATGACCACGGAATTCACGCCTTTGGCATCGGTCCTGATGGAAAGTTGTATTTCAATTTTGGTAACGAAGGAAAGCAACTGAAGGGCCCCCAGGGCGAGACGATCGTCGACAAGGCGGGCAACGTTGTCGATGACACACGCAATCCTTACCAACAGGGCATGGTATTTCGCTGCAACTTGGACGGCAGTGAATTGGAGACGCTGGGTTGGAACTTTCGCAATAACTGGGAAGTCTGTGTGGATTCGTTCGGCAATCTTTGGCAATCCGACAATGACGATGACGGTAACCGCGGCACGCGAATCAACTTCGTGATGGAGTTCGGCAACTATGGCTACCGGGATGAGCTGACGGGGGATGCTTGGCGGAAATCCAGGATTGGTTTAGAGGAAGAAATTCCGTTACAGCATTGGCATTTGAATGATCCAGGTGTGGTGCCCAACATTTTGCAAACCGGGGCTGGTTCTCCAACGGGCATCTGCTTCTATGAAGGTGATCTACTGCCGGAGCCATTCCAGAATCAGATGATTCACACCGATCCTGGACCGAATGTTGTGCGGGCGTATCCTGTCGAAAAGGACGGCGCCGGTTTTCAAGCTTCCATTTTGAATTTGGTCAAAGGTGTCCGCGACCCGTGGTTCCGACCGGTGGATGTTTGCGTTGCCCCGGACGGCTCTTTGTTTGTCGCCGACTGGTATGATCCAGGCGTCGGCGGGCATCGCATGGGGGACACGCAGCACGGGCGCATCTTTAGAATTACGCCCCAAGGGCACGAGGGCTATGAGATTCCCGTCTTGGATTTGGAATCACCGGCTGGAACCGTGCGAGCGCTAAGCAGTCCCAATCTGGCGACGCAATATCTGGCTCAAAGACGCCTGCAAGAGCTGGGTCTAACCGCCGTGGATGCGCTCGAGGATAGTATTTCCCTGAGCCATTCGGAATCGATCAAGGCGAGAGCATTGTGGCAGTTAGCCAGGATCAGCCAACAACCCGCCAAGTATGTGGCTCAGGCCATTGCTGACGAAAATCCCGAGCTTAGGATCGTCGGCATTCGCATGGCTCGGCAACATGATTTGGACGTGATCCCGATCGTAGAGCAACTCAAGAACGATGATTCGCCGCACGTCTTGCGGGAACTGCTGATTGCTTTGCGGCATCAGCAGGACCCCAGAGCAGCATCATTGTGGGCAGATTTGGCGGTCCGTCACAACGGTCGTGATCGTTGGTATGTCGAAGCCTTGGGGATTGCGGCTGACAAACAGTGGGATGAATTTTTTGAAGCCTGGCTGGAACGCGTAGGCGATGATTGGAATACGCCTGCCGGACATGACATCATTTGGCGTTGTCGATCGCCCAAAGCGTGTCGCTATTTGGCGGAGATCATTCGGCAATGCGAATCCGCGCAGGAGCAGTACCGGTACTTCAGGGCCTTTGACTTTCACACGGGCCCGGCCAAGTACGAAGTACTGGCGGAGCTGGTTCAAGCCGGTGGCTAAGGCAGGCGGGAAAGCCGGCCAGGGCAGATGAAAATGTGCCAATCGTAGCTACCGTCGCCAGACTATGGACGATGCCGACCACCAATCGTAGCTACCGTAGCCAGACAATGGACGATGCCGACCACCAATCGTAGCCACCGTCGCCAGACGGTGGACGACGCCGATCACGATCCGGCGAGCGTGGCTACGGGTATGAATCCATCTGCCGCCGCCTAAGACACGCCCCTATAGCGTTTGCGAGATCCAAGCAGCCGGCAGATTTTGGGTGCGAACCGAGCTTCGCTCCTGTCGGTTGGATTTCGTAGAAGCAATTTCGTCGAGTTGACGTTGTTGTGACTTCTGGTATTCGCGACACCATTGGGCGTGTTTAGCGCTGCGCAGTGAAACCAGACTGTGGTGTTCTTGTGTAGCGTCCCGCATCTGCCGCTGTTGCTCGTCCGCGTATGCCTGGAGCTGCTCACGTTCGCAAATCAGCTTAGCGAGCCGCTCACGCAGGAAATCCTGATAACTGGATTGGGCCTGTAATGCAACCAGGTCGATCTCTTGGGTTACAGCAGGCTGGGGTGAAGGTAGGTACCGCAGTCCGGATAGCTCCTCACGCAATTCCCGGATCTGAATGTCTGTTGCCTCGACTTTGGTAAGGGCCGCCTGATAATGACTTCGAATCCTGTCCAGATTTTGTTTGCGCTGCTGAAGAATAGCGGACAGATTGAAATGGAAACTTCGCATGGAAGGGAAAACTGCTTCGAAAGGTGGGTGCAACTAGAATTCGGTAAGCGAGGCAAGCTGTGTCAGTGTTTCTTCCCAACTGGATTGTTCATGGCAGTCTTGGCAGAAGAAACGTTGTAGCCCGTTACGGCTGGCAATGGCTCGGTCAACTCGGGGTTGCGTGCCATGTTTATATGCTCCAATGGAAATCAGTTCTTCGTGATCTCGGTAGTCGGCGAGAAGTTGTCTGACACGAGCGGCCAATTCCAAGTGATGATCGTCGACTAGCTGTCGCTGTAATCTGCTGAGACTGTTCAAGATGTCAATTGCGGGGAAACAGCCTGCTTCAGCAAGTTTACGAGAAAGCTGAATGTGTCCATCCAGCAAACCACGCAGTGCATCACTCACGGGTTCATGAGGGTCGTCGCCTTCGACCAACACGGTGTACATGCCTGTAATCGAGCCGATCGTTTCGGAGCCCTCCCGTTCCCTGGCTGGACCTGAGCGTTCGACCAGTTTGGGCAGCATCGAGAACACACTGGCGGGATAGCCCCGAGTCGTCGGGGGTTCGCCCGAAGCAAGACCGACTTCGCGTTGAGCCAAGGCGCAGCGGGTGATCGAGTCCACCAAGAGCAGCACGTGTTTGCCTTGATCGCGGAAATATTCAGCGATAGCCGTGCTGGTCTGCGCGGCATGAATCCGCTGTAAAGCGGGTTGATCGCTGGTGGCCACCACGGTAACGCATTTTTGCCGTGTACTGGCATCAATTTCGTGGGTCAGAAATTCTCGAACCTCACGTCCTCTTTCGCCAATCAAGCCAACCACGATAACATCGGCGTGAGTATTTCTGGCCAGCATTCCCAGAAGACTGCTTTTGCCGACCCCGGATCCGGCAAAGATCCCCAAGCGTTGTCCCCGGCCAATGGTCAACATGGCATCGATGGCTCGCACCCCCGTTTCCAGGATCGCGTCGATCGGGCCTCGGTGGATCGCTGGCGGAGGATCGGCGTTGAGTGGAACGCGATTGCTCAAGGATACGAGTGGGGCATCATCGATGGGGACTCCCATCGAGTCGACGACTCTACCCAGCAGGTCATTGCCGACACGAATCGAAAATCCCGCCGAGCGAAAGCGAACTCTGTTCCCTGGGCAGACGCCCGTGGGGCACTCTAGCGTGGTCAGCAACGTTCGGGCGCCCTCGAAACCAATTACACGGGCCAGCATATTGCTGCCGTCCGGTCTCTGGATCTCGCAATGTGCACCCATGGGAACAGGCAGATCCACGGCTGCCATTGCATGCGAACCGACGGACCAAATGGTGCCCTCGATGGCGGGTGGGATTGCTTGCCTCAAATTGGCATGAAGCCGTTCATCGTCCAACAGGGACGGCATTTGCATCGGAATCGACATTCTAAGACAACTGTTCTACCAGCCGCTCCAGTTGTGTGGTCAGCTGTTGGTCAATCTGCCCGTGACTCGTTCGCACAATGCAACCGCCCAGCTCAACATTGGAATCGGCCACAACCCGAGCCTCGGAAGTTTGCGGGATGGAGCGCGCGATCATTTCAAGCAACTGTTCCGCAATTGAATGGTCATCTGGGTGGACGCAGATGTGAATGCTGCGTGACTCTCGTAGAGAGTTGAGTGCGTCCTCAAGCCAATGAGAAAGCGTCTTGCGTCGGTCGAGTGATATTTCCTGCCGCACAAGCTTCTCGGCCATATGGGCAGCCAGGGACACTGTTTGATCACGCCAGGCTGTGAGCCAATTCACTGTCGTTTCGTTGATGCGTTCCAGGGCGGACTCACAGGATGCAATCGCGGTCCTGCACCGCAGTTCGGTCAGCTTTCGGGCTGCTTGTTGGACGCGTTCGTCGAATTCCAGTTCGGCCTGCTCCAAGCCTTGCCTACGGGCTTTCTCCTGTAATTCACGGGCCATCTCCTGGGCTTCACACAGAATCTTCTCGGCACGACTCTGCACTTCGGCCAGATAGCTGTCGGCAGAAAGTTGGACATCTTGCAAGTTGAATGCAATCGGTCCGTCCTTCGTGGCCGTAGATGGCGAACGAGCTTTCAAAATTGATGCCATGTTGTTTCCATATCCGGAGGAATCGAGAGCCTTGGAGAAAGGGCTGGCTGCTACGATCTATCAAGCCTGCTGTCCGAATGTATTTCCAAACGCCCGCTCTTCTCCTGACAAAACCCTAAGAGGCTAAACGTCGGATGGGACTTATTTGCTGGGCCAGTACGACCAATCGCTGTTGTGCTTCATCGATATCACCCAACTGTAGGTGTTCGAGTTGTTTCATGCCTTCGTCAATCGCGGACAAGCGGTCAGAATCCAAAACACTGGTAAGTCTGTCGATCAAGGCCGGGTCCGCGCCAGCCAGGGCCACTACCAGGGTTTCGGCGTCGGCGCGATCGAATAACGATACCAGTTCCGTGTCGGTCAGTCGGTGAAGGAGTTCCAGGTGATCCGTTGGCTCTTCCGCGAACTCCTCAGAGTGCGTGTGGTCATCCTGCCAGCAGCCATCTTCCGCAGTTGGCATATTCTGAAACTCGGATAACTCATGCTCGCCTGCCCGAGCGGCTTCCGCATTGTCTGCGTCGAAATCGACTTCGTGAATTCTGGGATGATCCGGTTGCACTGCATCCGTGCGTGGGCTGTTGTGCGTGGACGCTGTGGTCTCCTTTTGCGGGGCAGGTACCAGTGCCTTGCGCCACTGGTGCTGCAGTTCGTCGGGGGCAGCTTCGAGAATAGCGTTGAGCTGTCGCAGTCGCCGCGAGCCTTGGGGCGGGTTCTGTTTACCAGGCTGATTGCCGCACTTGGATGCCATGTAATCGTCGATTTCAGATTCGACGACTGTATCCAACTCTCGCAGCTTGGATATACAGCTCAAGATCTGAGCACTCAATTGTGAACTAAAGCACTTGAGCAACTCGATGCATTCATCGGCCGGCAGTCGACTGATGATGGCCGCGATTACTGGGGGTCGTTCGTGAATCAATATGTCCGCGATGTCGTCCGTGTTTCGCGTCCACCAATTCGGACTGCTCTGCTGGCATGCGTGGTGTTCGCCGGTTAGGCCATCGATTGGTCTCTGTCCGCCAGTGGCAGCCACGGTGTTGGCCGCTAGGCGTTGAAGTTCTTCCAGCAGGCGTTGCTGCTCGGAGGACTCGGGGCGTGACAAGGTCGCCATGATAGCTCGCACTTCTGCGGCAATCTCCGAAGGAAGCTGCAACATCAGCTGTTGAGCCGCGGTAGCATCGACACTGCAAATGAGTAGGGCGATCTTTCGCAGACGGGTCTCGTCCAGGCTTCCCAATGGGGCTTTGGTGCTAGGCATAAGCTCGATCAAGATTGAATCGGACGCTAAGTTACTGACAGAGATTACTTAGCCGTTTGCAGGCCTGCATGTCGAGAGTGATCCACTGATTGTTCGCGTGTTATCAGCCTCCAATGCAGGGCGCTGAGCTGCGTCCTTAGGGACTTATCGTGGTGTGGAACGTTTGCCTCGCTGGCAACGCCAAAACGAAAAAAGGGCATCCGATGGATGCCCTAAATAAATTGCAGGAAGCAGATCTCTAATGCGTGGGAGTAGATCCCAGAAGTCAACACTCGCCTCGGACTAGGTTCCGAATTCGGGGCGCCTGCGGCCCAGTTGCTCTTGAAGTCTGGCGACAATGCTCGAGTGCATTTGGCTCACTCGGCTTTCACTGAGATCCAGCGTCGCCCCGATCTCCTTCATCGTCAATTCCTCGTAATAGTAGAGGATGATGATCAGGCGTTCATTGCGATTGAGTCCCTTGGTGACTAGCCGCATCAGGTCACCCTTTTGAACGCGGCGCGTTGGGTCCTCGCCCTTTTTGTCTTCCAGGATGTCGATTTCACGAACGTCTTTGTAGCTGTCTGTCTCGTACCATTTCTTATTGAGACTGACTAGATTGACGGCATTGGATTCGGATTGCATCTTGTCCAGTTCGGCGATGCTGATTTCCATATACTCCGCCAGCTCGGTTTCGGTAGGTGCTCTTCCGTATCGAGCTTCGAGGCGTTTCTTAGCCTCACCCAGCTTGCTAGCCTTGCTGCGGACGAGCCGCGGTACCCAATCCATGGAACGCAGTTCGTCGAGCATCGCGCCGCGAATTCGCGGAACACAATAGGTTTCGAATTTGACGCCGCGACTGGTGTCGAAAGCGTCGATGGCGTCCATCAACCCAAAAATACCAGCGCTGATCAAATCGTCCAGCTCTACGCCGTCCGGCAGTCGCTGCCAGATGCGGTCACCGTTGTATCGAACTAACGGCATGTATTGTTCAATAAGGCGATTGCGTAAGTCGATATTCTCAGGGTCAGCTTTGTATTGCTTCCAAACTTCCTGGATATCTTCTTCGGGCGCGGTCCTCGTTGCCATCCAATCCTCCGTGAGTCGACTGGCAGATTCAACGCGTGTGCATTTAAGGAACGATTGATGCACGGCAGTTTTCTGCTCTGACTATGCTCCCATCCCCTGGGGTGCACAGTAGTAAAAATCAGCAACCGCAACATTGCCAATAGCTCTGCTGCGACGATCCCGACGACTGCCCGAAGAGCTCGTTGAACTCTTTCGTTGGCAGGCATTAGGAATGTCTTATGCTGCTAGCGAACTTTTAGCGGGAACCTCGTATGGATGCTATGCCAACTTATTCTCAAACTGCTATGGAGAAGCAGAATTGCTAGCGACCGTCAAATCTTGCTTGGGCCGTCTCAGATGTGAGACGATGTTCTGAACCTTCGCGGCGAGCTTCATCCAAGATCTTGCCGATGCAAAATCCAAGAGCCGCGAAAATTGAGAAAATCACTAGTCCGGTAATGAGGATATGATTGGTCTGGAGATCCATCATGAGGCCGCGCAACACTACGAGGCTCCAGGCGAATATCCCCAGCATGCCAGAATATGCTCGGGCCATTCTGCCGCCTCCGTTCGCTACGTCCGGTCGATCAATGTTCCTTCCGTGGAACCCACTACCAGGTAGAGGATCCCCTAGCAGGTAAGTATCGGTTGATCAGGCGGTCGAGTTTAGTTTTCTCTTGGCAATCCGCAGTTCTTCTGCAAATTGCCCAGTGAGGCTAAGAGCGCCAAATGGATGCTTCGTTGCCGCACCTCCTGGCGGCTCATCAGGCAGCTCGGGAAAGAGGTTGGGCGATGTTTGCACCAGCCAAATATGATGCCAGCAGCTCTGGGCTGGCGGTGATTAAATCATCGGGGGCTGCCTGCCCTGTGGAGATATAGCTGATGGGTAGAGGGCAGTTAGCCAACAATGCGTACCAGCCGCCAAATCCTGCAACTTCATCCAGTTTGGACAGGGCCAGATGCGTTGCAGGCAGCTGCGAGTATGCCTGGATTACCTGCTGGGCACAACACTCCGAGTAGCAGGTGTTGAGGACCAGACAGGTGTGTGTGGGTCGTGCGGCACGCAGCAGTTCTCTCAGGCCGCTCATGTGCTGTGAGTCTTTGAAGGAACGCCCCGGAGTATCGATCAGAATCAAGTCGCAGTCCTCCAGTCGGGCTTGCGCGGAGGCCATTTGACGCGTTTGTCCGATAACTTCGAGCGAAGCCGAAAGCTGTTCGGCCACGTACAGCAGCTGCTCAACAGCCCCGTGTCGGGACGGATCCAAAGTGATGAAGCCAATGTTCGCGCGGTGCTCGCGGTGTGCCAGTTTTGCAAGCTTGGTCACCAAGGATGTCTTACCGACTCCCGATGGTCCGACAAAGGCCATCACTTGCGGATGTCCTGACGAAAGATCGAGACTGCCTCCGGTGTTCAGGTTGTTGGCGATGTTTTGCAGCAGCATTTCCGACAACGCGAAAGTACCGTGAATGTTCTGGGACTTGGCTTGGATTTCGGCACTGACGATCAGTTCGCTGGCCGATTTGGCATCCACGCTATTTTCGAGGAGACGCTGATAAAGGGCTTGGGAAGCGATTTGCTGCTCGTCCGACTGTCCTGCAACCGCGGGTTTCCGCTGCGTTGGGTGGGAGTCCAGGCTGGCCGAGGGTTCAACACTCGCAGTCGGTGCCTTGGTTTCGGAGACCTCCGCGTTAGCTGCATGATGTTCGGAAGTTACTGGTGACTCCGACAGACCTGACTGGGAGACGGCGGCACTGGCCGAGAAGCGTGAGGGAACAACGATGTCACTACTGGCATCAATTTCGATGATTTTTTTACCGCGGCCGCCAAAACGCTTTTTGGGTCGGATCTCCCGAATATGGACGAGCGAAGCACGCGGACCCAGTTCCAGCCGTGCTTGGCGCAGCGCCTCTTGTAAGGTGTGAGCTCGAAATGTTTGGATCTTCATGGCCTACCTACCAGCGTCATCGATGAATGGACCTGGCCGAGAGAGATGATTTTGGTTTCAAAAGTAATCTCGGCGAGGCTTAGCACGGGCAGGCCAAGAACGCGGCTGCGAGTCATTTCGCGGACAGCTCGTCGAATGCTGGGGCGAACGAGCAGCACGGGAAATTGTCGGTTTGTGACAGCTGCCCGCCGTATCGCTTCAATCTGCTCACAGACGCCAGTGATTTCGGTCGGGGATAGACGCAGCATAACTCCATCGTCGGTTACTTCCATGTGCTCCGCGATACGATCCTCCAGTGCCGCGTCCAACGTAATTGCGTACAAGCGGCCAGAGGTGGTGCCAAAGCGGCGGCAAATCGTGCGTGAAAGGCGTTCACGCACGAACTGCGTGAGCACCAGTGGGTCTTGAGTGCGATGTATGCAATCACCACAAGTTTCTAGGATTAATCCGAGTTGTCCAATGGGCACATCTTCGGCCAAGAGTCCTCTTAGCACCTGCTGGACCATCGACAACGACAACTGACCAGGAATGAGTTCCTCGACGATGGCGGGACTGACCTTGCGAAGCTCGTCCACCAGCTGCTTGGTGACTTCACGCGATAGCAGTTCGGAAGCATGATGACGGGCAGTTTGTTCCAAATGATTGGCAATCAGTTGGGACGGCGTAAAGTATCTGGTCTGCTCCGGTAGCAAATGCGAAGCTGTTTGGGAATTCAACCAAACGGCGGGTCGACCCTGGATGGGGTCGGTGGTTTTCAATCCTTGGTCGAGCGCGGCAGAGCCTTGGGGTTCCAGCACCAGCACATGGCCCGGCAAGACTTCGCCCTTGGCCACCACATTGCCTCCGATCAAGATTTGGTACTGAGTGGGTTTCAGCTCCAGATTATCCTTCAGCCTTAGTTTAGGCAGCAGAAAGCCCATTTCGCGTGCCAGCGTGCCTCGAACGGTAGTGATCCGTTCCATGAGATCTCCGTCACGTTGCGGATCAGCCAGTCGCAGCAGCTCGACGCCGATCTCGATGCGGAGCGGATCCACCAAAAGCAATTGCTCAGGACTGTTGGGACGCTGTGCCTGTTCCCTGGCTGCCTCACGCTCGGCGTCTATCTCCTCTTGTACCTTGAGATGGGCGTGCCGTCGCATGAGCCAGGATAGGCTGATACAGGCGGAGCCAAGCAGCAACAAAGGGATTGTCGGCAGATTGGTGAACACCAGCAACGCCAGGAATACCCCTGCCACAGCCAAAGTTTGCGGCTGTGAGAAGAGTTGCTTTAACAGCTCGTTGGAAAGGTCTTCCGTGTGCGTGTTGCGGGTTACCAGCATGGCAGCGGCAATTGAAATCAGAAAGGCTGGGATCTGGCTGGCCAATCCATCACCAATGGTCAGACGCGTAAAAACATCGATTGCATCGGAGAGCGGCATTTGAAACTGGAAGATACCGATGGTCAGTCCGCCGATGATATTGATCAGCGTGATGCACACCCCCGCCACCGCATCGCCGCGGACAAACTTACTGGCTCCATCCATGGCACCGTAGAAATCTGCATGAACCGCCAACTGTTCCCGCCGTTTGCGAGCTTCCGCGTCATCAATAGTTCCAGAATTTAGTTCCGCATCGATGGCCATCTGCTTTCCAGGAAGTCCATCCAAGGCGAAGCGGGCGGCAACCTCGCTGATACGCGTGGCTCCCTTGGTGATCACTAGAAACTGGATGATGACAATAATGGCGAAAACGACGACCCCTACGATGACGAACTCGCCGGCCACAAAGTTGCCAAAAGCGCTGATCATGCCTCCAGCGGCCAAATCGCGACGCTCGCCCGCATGCGTCAAGATCAGTCGGGTGGTGCCGACATTCAGCACAAGTCGGGCCAGCGTGGTGGCCACCAACAGCGAGGGGAAAACACTAAACTCAATGGGTGAACGCACGTAAATTGCGGTCAACAGGACAATCAAAGAGATGGCAATATTCACCGCCAGCAGAATGTCCATGACAAAGGGCGGTAGCGGTACCAGCAAGACCCCGATACAGGCTAGAATGGAGACGGGTAAGATGAGCCCCCGGTAACGGGCGAAGAGAGCTTGCAGCTGCGTCATTCCGTTTCGATCCCTCGCATGCTTCGGTCCATTGCGGCTTAGAAATAGCCTTTTCGGCTATCAGGATTCTTGGCATACTCCCACTGCCCCACAGCTTGGTGACACGCACTGACCTGTGGACCGCTTCACCCAAGTTCGTACTGAATTTCGAATTGCGATGTCCAGAGAGCTTGCTATGGTTCGTTCGATAGCAATTCTGCGTCGCCTCAATCGCTTCCGCACCAGTCGACAGCAATGGCGTCCTCTTCCACATCAGCAGATCGTATGGATGCACCTACGAATCACTACCCGTATTACAGCCCTCGCTTTTGGCACGGCATGAAGGCCCCTACCTGGTGGGGGTTGCTGGCAAAAAACGGGTTTCAGGTTGACCTAAGCCGTATTCATATCGCCACAGGGGTGTGTCTGGTCAGTCCATTTAACGATGTGTTGGCGCTCGCGCAGCGTATTGTTTTTGGGCGGCGGATTGCCCGTACTGAAATTGAGAAGCCGCCGATTTTTATCCTCGGGCACTGGCGGAGCGGAACCACGTTGCTGCACGAATTACTGGTGACCAATCCGCAATTTGCATCGCCAAATACGTTTGAATGCTTTGCGCCATGGCATTTCTTATTGAGTGAGTTGCCGATGGTGACTCTGGGTGGATTCTTGCTGCCCAAGCGAAGGCCGATGGACAATATGGATGCGGGCTGGCTGCTGCCGCAAGAAGACGAGTTTGCTTTGATGAATCTCGGCTTGCCAACACCCTACCTGAGGATCGCATTTCCCAGGACGCAGCCGAAAAGCCTGGAGTATTTGACTCTGGAGAAGCTCAGCCCGCAGCAACGCGCCGAGTGGACACGCCAATTCGTATGGTTCTTGAAAGTGCTGACTTTCCACTACGGTGGCAAACAGTTGGTACTGAAGAGTCCCACGCATACGGGGCGACTGAAATTCCTGGCCGAACTGTTCCCCCAGGCCAAGTTTATTCATCTAACCCGGGATCCAACGCAACTCTTTTCATCAACGGTACGACTGTGGCGTTCGCTGGAAGAAGTCCAGGCCTTACAGGAATCCCCTGCCGAATCGGAAACGGAGGAGTACGTTACGGAATGCCATCAGATCATGTATCAACAATTCGAAAAAGATCGCGAGCAGATCGATGCGTCTCGCATCGTTGACCTCCGATACGAGGATCTTATCGCCGATCCCTTGCAGGCAATTGAAGGACTCTATCGAGACCTGGAACTTGGCGACTTTTCCGATGCGTTGCAGCCTCTACAAACACGTTTAGCCGGGCACCAGGAATACAAACCCAATCGACATGCGATCGATGAAGAGCTGCGGAGCCATGTTATGCAGTCCTGGCCGGATTATTGCCGCCGTTACGGTTATGCTTGCTCGACGGAAGAGCAAGCCAGCCACGCCAGCTAGAGCCCTCGACTCCGGTATTGCAAGCCTCCAATCCACAGGCGAGTCAACCGGCTTGTAGCTCTGGCGTTAACTCATGAGTTGCTCTGCCCCACAGAGTGCAACCTACGGGGAGCAGCAGCGGTTTCCATGCATTTGGGCATGCTCGTGCAGAAGAGCACGCTAGCGATAAATCAAGCAGCGTCGCCGAGCCAAGTCTTCAGCAACGTCTTGGCTGCCTCGGGGTGATTACGAATCAGTTCAGAGAGATCCTCTTTGATGTGCTCGGTTGTCTCGTCGGATATCGGAGTCACCGCGGCGGGACTAGCCATATCGAAAGGTTCGTCGCTGATCACGGTGTCCAGATTTGCACCGGCGGACGCGCGCGGTTGGCTAGAGATTGGCGAAGTTGGTGATGTAGGAGACCGCATCCACAGCATCGCCCAGCCCAAGCAAGAAATCGTTAGGCCTAACAGGACCAGTGTTGCCCACGAGTCTGCAAACCAGAGCGTGGCTTGTTGCAGCAGGTCCGCGGGCGGAGGAACATCCTCTGGAAGGTCTGGGTAGGAGTAAACATTGATCCATGGAGTTTGGGAACTCTTCGAGGCCTGAGCCAGGCTGTTCTCGCTATCCAGCGGCGTAAAGCCTGGCCGCGGTGGGATGCCTTCGATGGCAGCCTGCACGACTTGCTTTACCTGAGTCTGGAGCTCGGTCAATTCTTCATCGTTTGGGGCCGGCCAGGTTTGAGATGCTTCGCCATCTGGATGAGCCATTCTCTGCCTATGGCGGAAGATTTTCAGGTATTGCGATTCTGGCACCCCAATGCTGATCCGCACCGAACTGGGGCGGATGGCTGCCAGCGCCTCGGCGGTTGTTTTTGTCTCGGACCGAGTAATTTTGGTTTCTTCCGTTTCTTCCGTTCGGCTCACGATAGACTGCGGTCGGTTCAAGCTGCCGGATCTCTCCGATTCCGGCTGCATTGCAAACTGGCTTGCGTCGTCAGACTGAACCTCCAAGCGTTTGCGAATCACGGACCGAATTTCCGTCGGGGCCGACTCGCTCGACTCTTGTTGCAGGGGACTATCGGTTTTCGGGTTGGCCAGATCGACCGTCACACCAACCTTGACGTCGCCATAATTGACCAGCAGTTCCCGCACCTTATTCAGGTAGTACTCCTCCCACTGCGCCTTGAGCGCTAACAGGGGATTGTCGGCGTGTATTTGGGAAGCGGATTCGTTCTGTGATAGGTAGGAAGTCCCCAAGTCCACCACCGACACGTTCTCGCCCGTCAGGCCGGCGAAATATTTGGTGGCCGCCTCACGAATGCTTTGCAAAACTGCGTCAGGGATGGGTTGCCCATTCTTTTGCTGGACGTGAATACAGCAGGTGCGCGTGCATTCTTGGGTAAAGCCCGCCTTTACTTCGTCGTACTCGACAAAGGCGCTGTCGATCTCTGGGCGACGGCATAGGATTTCTTCCAATGCCCGCTCACGCAGGAGTTCGTGCCGCCATTCGCGGTCAGACATCGATTCAAAGAGTTTCGGTTGCAACGAGTCCTTATAGCTGTCGCCCCAGGCTGATGGCATCGCCTCAGCCGACGACAGGGCGCGAAGATACTCGGCCTTGCGTGATGAAGGTACTCGCAGCTGGGAGCCATTGACGACTTCGTAACCGTTCAACTCGGCCTTGCCAAAGGCCTCTTCGGCCCTCCGGATTTCGTCAGCCGATAGTTTTCCCAAGATGAATGACTTGTCATGGATGTCGTAAACCGACAAAGTCCACACAGCGCAGACTGCTACCACCACAACCAGCAAGCCTGCCATGAAACGCAGGGACAGAGGCATCGAAGTGATCTGCTTGGCTGAATGTTCGCCGAATTGAGAAATTACTTTCACCTATGCCTCACCCAATCTGGAAAATTGGCAGATGCTTTATCTCAGCGCGTCTGTCGTCGGCCGACGGCAGCTCATTGCCCGCAATTTGCTAGCGATTCGCCGAATCCGTATGCAGTCGCTTGGGCCATCGTCTTCTGACGACAGGCCTCAGAACTTTACCAGACCTGTCTCATAGAAAATCTGAGGCACGGAGTGAAGGGCAAACCATGATTCCCACCAGTTCATCCATTCGCAGGGCTATTTGGCAAGCCGCGGTGGAAGCATGGATGCCGGTCGGTGCGGAATCTCAATTCAGGGAGGTTTTAGGTACGTTCCGGATGACGTCCAAACAGGAACAAGACTACTGCCATCGCGGCAATTCCGGCTGGCAGCAAGTAAAGGCTGGACACATTGAAGCCGGCGGGAATCGTGCCCAGCAAAATTGAAACCAACCCCACCACCAAGGCGTAGGGCATTTGTGTGCGGACGTGGGCGATGTGATTGCAGTCACTACTGCGCGAGGAGAGGATGGTCGTGTCCGAGATCGGAGAACAATGATCACCAAATATGGCGCCCGCCAGAACGCTGCCAATGGACGCGGTCAGCAGAAAATGGTCGGGTGGGATCATGGCACCTCCATCCTGCTTTGCTAGCAATCCGTAAACCAAGGGGATGACCATGGGCATGACGATCGCCATGGTTCCCCAACTGGTTCCGGTCGAAAATGCAATTCCGGCAGACATCAGGAAGACGACGGTCGGCATCCACGCCGGATTAAAGCTGCTTTGATTCAGTTTGTCGGCCAGAAAATTGCCTGTCCCCAGGTAGTCTTCGCCGGTCAAATTACTCAGAGTCCACGCCAACCACAAAATGACCAATGCCGGCAGCACGTGGAGAAAGCCTTGCAGCAGCGTTTTTCGGACAGCCTCGGGATCCAATAGGCGTTGGAAGATATTGAGCAACAAGCAGGCGATGAGGCCGCCCATAGCACCATACAGCAGGGCAACGTAGCTGTTGCCCTGCCCGATGATTTGTCCCCAGGCTTGGAAATCGCTGATCCGCGGCAAGTTCTCAATTCCGGAGGCTTGAATGCCGGTGACTACCAACAGCCACACGACCAGCAGGACGGTTAAAAGAATTGGCAGAATCGCGTTCATGGCGCGACCGCGAATGGCGTCCGAGGCGTCGGGCGAATCCGACTTATCTTCGGGGGCATCGGATAACGCCCGTCGTTCGGCCTTCAGCATGGGCCCAAAATCACGCCCCATCAGCGCACACAAAAGGACAAAGACGAGCGCGAACAGGACGTAGAATCGTGTGGGAATGGTCTTTACAAAGATGCCAAACGCACCGTCACCGATGTCGATTCCGGCGTTCTTATAACCAATCTCCATATTTCCGATCTCTGTGGCTACCCACGTGCTTACCAGAGCCAAGCCAGATACTGGAGCCGCCGTACTATCCACCAGAAATGCCAACTTCTCACGGCTAATTCGCAAACGGTCGGTTACCGGACGCATGGTGGAACCAAGCAGCAATGTGTTGGCATAGTCGTCAATGAAGATCACCATGCCAAGCAGCCAAGTCATCACTTGTCCGCCACGCCGTGTTCGAATGAAAGGAGTCGCCCACTGTACGATGCCCAACATGCCTCCCATTTGATGAATCATCGCCACCTGCATCCCCAACAAGGTTGTGAATGCGAAGACACGCAGATGATCCTCACTCAAAAAAAGAGTGGACCACAAATGAGTTTCCAGTAAGGCGACTACTCCATGAGAGAGCGAATCCCATACATAACCGCCCCAGGTAAAGTCAGAACCTTGCACGACCTGCTGGGCGGAAGCGGAGGGAAGAAGAATCACAATCGCCGAAACAATCCCAATCAGCAGCGATAATACAACACGCTTGCTGGCAATCGCGAGAACGATGGTGATGAGCGGCGGAAGAAGGGAAAGCCAGCCAACAGGTGAAGTCGATTCCAAGTTGCCCGAGCCTCGGCAGAGTTGAAGGTTGAGTTGATTGCTAGTAATTCATCCACGGGGCCAATGACTTACCCGGCCATCACAAATCTCCTGGCGAATACCGCCTTTGTTGCCAGGAACCATCGCGACGTGTCTTCCGCAATTTCATGCCCATCAACACCCGGGTTGCTGGCTACACGCTCGATGGTCGCAAGCAATTCTCGGCGTTTGCCACACGATGCATTGGGCTCGAGCGCAAAATGCTATCACGGTTTCTCGTCGGCCACATGCGAATTCTTATCGCTCAGCGGCAATTCAACCAGAGCACAACAGCCTCCCACGTCGCGGTTTTCCAGAATCAGCCGCCCGGAATGCAAGTCGATGAGAAGCCGAGCTTTGGTCAATCCCATGCCTAAACCCCGCCCCGCTTCACGACCGCTGTAGTAAGGATCGAAGCAATGCTGACGGGATTCGCTGCTGAGACCAGGCCCTTCATCAAGAATCTGAATCCGCAGCCAGGGACGACTATCATCTACTTGGCAATGAATCTGGATCGCGTCGGCTATGGCCGCCGACGCCTCAATGGCATTCCGCAAAAGGCACCATAAAGCCTCGCGAATTGCCGTGGCATCGACCCGCAGGCTAGCCTGGACATTGATCTCGGCCTGCAAGCCAAGGCCCCACCGCTCGGCCCAGGGAATGGCGTCGTTGAGGAAACTTTCGAGTAAGCTGCGGGCATCCACATAATGAAACTGAAGCTCAGGCGGACGTGCGATTAACATCAAATCGCCCAGCATCTCACACCCACGCATCGCATTGTCGACAATAGTTTGCAGCATTTCCCTGTCGGCTTTGTCTTTACAGCGGCTCAGCAGAATGCCGGCTCGAGTAGAAATGTTGGCCAGAGGGTTGTTCAATTCGTGGCTCAGCCCGTAAGCCAGATGATAGAGAGACGACAGTTTGGACTGCTCCCATTGCTCGATGGTCGCCAGCGAACTACCTCTTACGCGAACCGCCAGATGCGACGCCTCGATCAACTGCTCGCGCAATACCGGATTCGGCGGCTGTAAATGCCGACCGCTGCCAAGCACGCATTCCGGAATCCAACCGCATAGCTTCAACGGGTAACGCCCATTTTCGGCCGGGGCTGGGGAGCGGGAAGGAATCCGCGGTTTCCGGCCGAGGTCTGGCGGCAAGAGTGGGTGCTTTTCCGAGGCTGCAGGTGGCGGGCAGAAACTGGCCCAAAGCGTTAGCTGCTCGTCTTTCTGCAATAAATCGTGCCAAGCCGCCTCGAGCCAATCCACACACTGGCCGGGAACCAGAGCTCCCGACTTCAGGACAAGTTCCAGCAGAGCATTGGCCGTAGAATCGGCAATCGTGTAACGTCCAATTGCCGATGCTTTGTTCACGGGGCAGGCACTGAGAATGATTCAGTCTGAGGTCGACTTAATTGGTTACCGGCTTGTCGATATCGAGCAGATCACAAACCCGATCGATCAACTGATCTACGGTGAAAGGCTTCTGCACAAAGTCGTCTGCACCGGCAGCCCGCAGGTCGCCGACTTTGTTTTGCTCAATCATCCCGGAAATACAGATGATCTTGACCGAGTCCAAAGTACTGTCGCTGCGCACCCTTTGGCAAACCTCTTTACCGTTGATATCGGGCAGCATCACGTCCAGCACGACGATGTCAGGCCGAAATTCCTTGACCTGCATGCCGGCGTCGAAGCCATTGTTGGCGGTCCGGATTTCAAAGCGACCGTCACGCTCAAACGCATCGGCCATCAAGTCCACGAGATCTTGCTCGTCATCCACAATCAACAGCTTCTTCTTGCCGTTTTCCAGTGCATCCGTGGGGATGCCATTGTCCTTCATGAAAGCAAAAAGCTGATCTCGTGGAATACGGCGAAAGCGACTGCCCGGGACTCGAAAACCCTTGAGCGTCCCATTATCAAAACAACGGATGATCGTCTGCTGACTGACTTTGCAGATCTTTGCCGCTTCGCCCGTTGTGAAAACAGTCTTACTATTTGACATGGTATCCACCACCCTTCCTGATCGATGGCCACGCTAGCCGCGTCCTGGGCAGGAGATATTCCCTTCCCTAGGGCATTTGAATCGTTCGGTTCAAATCAGCAACTAGCTTAGGTTCCAAGCTAATGCCGAGTGCCGCGTTCATGCTGACACTCGTGTATTCCTTCTACGATCCCTATTTCCGCCAAACTTACCAAGCTTGCCAGATCGCATGGATTATACCGAATGGGGTGACTGGGTCAATATCGAAAGATAGGTAGTAAGTCCAGCCTTGGCAGAGGTTTACGTCGATCCTGCAAAGACAAGCGTGGAAAAAGTTTCCTAAATTTCCTGGCTCGGCGCTCTACTCAGTGATGCTTACCTGCTTGACTCGTCCACCCGAATTCCGCAATTACACGCTGCCAATAGACCAACAACATACAAGGTGATGGCCGGAGACGGTAATGGCAGACCCGGCAATGCGTTGTGATGAAGGAAAAGGCTTTCAGGGTATTTGGGAGGTTGGCGATGAATTGGTTGCTGCGTTGGGATTGGACTGCAGATTTGTTTTGCGCGTCCCCGACTCGAGGTGGGCCAGAACCAATGCCAAGTCGGCGGGCGTAATGCCGCTAATACGACTTGCTTGGTCCAGGTTAGCTGGTCGGATGCGATCCAGTTTCTGTTTCGCCTCGTTTCGCAGGCCGACGATGCTACTATAGGGAAAGGCTGCCGGAATCCGCTTGTGCGACAGGCGTTTCTGCCGGTCGACTTGCTGTTCCTGACGGCCGATATAGCCTTCGTAGCGGATATCCCACAGTACTTGGTCGCGAATTTCGGCAGACAAACCCATCAATTGGGGAACATGTTGGCAGATTTCTTCCCAAGTCACTTCGGATCTTCTCAGGTACTTGGTGGCGGGTATCTCGCCCACCCTACCGGCATCTAAATGCTGCTTGGCGACGGCGATGGCTTCCTCCTTGGTTGCTAGCCTTTCCATCCGAGCGGAGTCCACCAAGCCGATTTCATAGCCGAGTCGTGTCAGTCTGCGGTCGGCATTGTCTTGGCGTAGCAGCAGGCGGTATTCGGCGCGGCTGGTGAACATGCGATACGGCTCATCAACGCTGCGGGTTACCAAATCGTCAATCAGGACTCCCATGTAGGCTGCATCACGTGACAGCACCAAGGGCTCTTTGCCGGCAAGTTTCAGGGCTGCGTTGGCTCCGGCGAGCAATCCCTGGCAACCTGCTTCTTCGTATCCGGTCGTGCCGTTGATTTGCCCGGCAAGGAATAGTCCCGCAACAGGCTTTGACTCCAGATTCGGGTAGAGTTGGTCTGGGGGGCAGAAGTCGTATTCGACCGCGTAGCCGTAACGCATGATTTCGGCGCGTTCCAGTCCCGGCACGAGTCGGATGATCTGGTCCTGGACATCACGTGGAAGACTGGTCGAGATACCGTTGACATAGATCTCCGAGGTTTTTCGGCCCTCCGGTTCCAAGAATAGTTGATGCCTGTCTTTGTCGGCGAAGCGGACGACTTTGTCTTCGATCGATGGACAGTAACGCGGGCCGGTGGAATTGATCTGTCCGGAGTACATCGGTGCTCGATGCAAATTCTTGCGGATGATCTCATGCACTAGTTCGTTGGTGTAAGTAATGAAGCAGGAGATCTGCGGCGCGCTGATCTCCGCTGTCATGAAGGAGAATGGCTGGGGATTGGTATCTCCGGGTTGTTCTTCGGTGACGTTGAAATCGATTGTTTTCGCATTGAGACGGGGAGGCGTCCCGGTCTTAAATCGTTCGATTCGAAAGCCTATTCGTTTGAGGCAACCGCTGAGACCGGCGGAGGTCCCCTCCCCTGCCCGCCCACCTGCGGTCTTGGATTCGCCGGTGTGCATGATTGCTTGTAAGAATGTGCCGGTCGTGAGCACTACGGTTGGGGCCAAATATTGCGCACCTCCTCGAACTTGGACTCCTGCGACCCGCTGCCGCCACGTTTGTTCGTCGGGTGAAGTGTCCTCACAGGGCTGCAACAACAGGTCCTCGACCTGTTCCTGGACCAAACTGAGGTTGGGATAGCTCTCTATGGTGTACTTGATCGCCTCTTGGTAGCGGCGTTTGTCTGCCTGTGCACGCGGACTGTGCATGGCCGGGCCCTTACGGCGATTGAGCATACGGAACTGAATGCCAGATTCGTCGATAGCCTTTCCCATCAGGCCGCCCAAGGCATCGATCTCTCGCACGATTTGGCCCTTGGCAACGCCACCGATAGCTGGATTGCAGCTCATTTGGCCGACGGTGTCCAAATTTCCCGTGAGCAGGGCCACCCGCGCACCCAGGCGGGCCGCGGCCGCGGCAGCCTCTGTGCCTGCATGTCCAGCACCTACCACAATGACGTCAAAGCAATAATTCGAATCCGTTGGGCGAGCAATTTCAGACATGAATTCTCAATAGCATCAATGCGAAGCCTAACCTGTTTGTCCACACCGCCGGCACATTTTAGTTATGCGGACCATTCTGGGCGACCGAAAATGAGTTGCAGGCTGCGCGCAATCCAGCATCCGATGCAGATTCTGCGTTCGCAGCAGCGGAATTCCCATCCGTTTCGGCACTCCACCATAGTGATATGATGAGTTTCAGTTGGATCGTTAAAGGCCGCCGTATGGTTACGCTGCTGGGGCTGTGCTCCGGCCTGGTTCCATCCGCGCTGCAGGCACAACAAGCGACTTGGCCGCCGGAATCGGTAAGCAACCAGGAGACATTGGGTAACCAGGAGGTATTTGGGGCGGAAGACGTCAGCTATCTGGCATCGCCGCGATTCAAAATACCCTTCAATGTGCGGGCGGCGGGTGCGGAGCTTTCACAGGTGCAATTGTGGGTTTCGACCGATGACGGTCAAAGCTGGCAAATGCACGGGGGGCTTGATCCAAACCAGCCTCAGTTTGAGTTTCGGGCTGCCGCAGAAGGCATGTATCTGTTCTCGGTGCGAACGATTGACGCCCGTGGCGTTTCCTTTCCCAGTAAGAGCCCGCCGCTCCGAGTTTGTGTGGATACCACACAGCCTGCCGCAGAAATTCGCGCGGATTTGAACGCCAGCGGGCAATTGGCAGTCGACATTCGTCTGGCCGACGAGCATCTACTGCCGGATTCGGCCGTTCTGAGGATGCGCACCGATCAGGAATCGACCTGGAAAGATGTCGGCTTGACCGGTTTTACTGTGGAAAATGGGATTCACTCCTTGGAGGTGCTACTCAATCTGCCGCCCTGCCGCGAAGTTGGCTTGGTATTGGCCGTCTACGACAAGGCAGGCAACGTGGGTGAGGCCAGCTTTCAATACACTATGCCGCGGACGGCTTCTGGTGATCAAGAGATGACACTGGCGAGCAACCCATTTGGGCACAAAGGTATCACGGTCGCTAATCCACAAGTTGTGCAGGGACCTGAGGGCCGGCGTGGCCCCAATATTCCGGATGCCGTTGCCTGGACGCCCTCGCCTGCCGAAGGAACGTTGCCGACCAATCTCCCTGCCCAATCCAATCAAGACGCGTTCTGGGCTAAAAGCCCGTCTGCACGCCAGGGCCGTTATATCTCCAGCCCAAATTCATCTGTGTTTGGGCAAGGACTTGGCAATTCGACTGGGCAGGCCTTTGCCACCAGCCAGTTGTCAACACAGAATTCCCCCTTGCAATCGCCGGGGCGGTTGGCGACCAACAATAGCGGTCTTGCCTTGGGACCTTCGGCTCCGATGCCCGAGCAATCTCAGGTGGAAGAGCTTCCGTTGCCGGTTCCTTTCGAGGAGCCATTGCAGCTGTCAACCGACCAGAATTCCATCTTGGCCACAGACGCTGGACCGTTGGATGTTGGCGGCATACCACCTGCAAGTACTCAAGCCGCCACGCCCCGCGCGCCATGGGAAGAAGCTGGCAGCCAACAAGACGCTTACCATTGTCGTTCGCAAGCATTCAGCCTGGATTACTCCGTGGAAGCACTCGGAGGAACAACGCTGTCCGAAGTTGAGCTTTGGGGTACGGAAGATGGCGGGCAAACTTGGCAGCTCTGGGGCTCGGATCCCGATCGTCACAGTCCGTTTGATGTGAGAGTTGGGAATGATGGACTGTTTGGATTCCGTATGGTAATCGTGGGTGCCAACGGTGTGGTTAGCAATCGGCCTCGCAGTGGTGATGAGGCCGATGCTTGGATCTACGTGGACACCGCAACGCCAACGGCAAAGATTACGCGGGCTGTATATGGTCAGGGCGCCGAGGAAGGCATGCTGGTGATCAATTACGACTGCGCCGACAATCAAATGGTTGAACGTCCGATCGCCTTGTATTACAGCGAGCGTGTGGAAGGCCCGTGGGAAACCATTGCAACGGGTTTGGAGAACACGGGGACCTATACCTGGCGTCCGGGGCCGAACATTCCGCAACAGATCTACTTGCGCGTAACGTCGGTCGACAAGGCTGGGAACGTGGGTGAGCATCGGTTAGATGCACCGATCAACACGCGAGGGCTTGCCCCCCGCGGTCGTATTCAAGGGTTTCGTCCCATTCTTGGTCCCAATCCTTGATTGCAATTTTCTAGGCGAATCTCAAGCACAATTGCTCGATAGCGAAGATGGCTCTGCTCGGTTGTGAGTGCGAACCCTTGATCTTGAGATCGAGTTCCAGGAGCCAATCGAGAATCTGACAGCCGCGTTTTAGACCAAGGCGACGCAGTCGTTGTTCGGCCAGTTTAGCGTCGGCGCCCCAAAACCCAGCTTGGCTGATGGCAGCCTGAGTAGTCAGCGGGCTGTGCGTGCGTTTGGCTTGCAGAAGCAGATGCGCCGCCCGGCCGTAGCGTCGCAGGCTCCAGGAGATTTGGGGTACAACAGCGGCTGCATGCTCACCGGCAGCAAAAACTTTGTCAACTTGGGCAAGGGCTTCCGCGACACGTCCGTCGACGATGGCATCGGCGATTTCCCACATGGTTCTTGTTCGCCAAGTGCCAAGGTTCTCCCGCAGCTTGTCGTTGGAGAGCACACCTTGCTCATCGCAATACAGAGCCAGCTTACCTAGTTCCTGATGAAGCATACCGCAATCCGTCCCGACCGCATCGACAATCATGGTCAGCTGCGCAGCCTTCAGTTTGAGTGCATGCTCCTGCTCCGACCACTCGGCCATCCATTGTTTGAGCTTGGCCAAGTCCGCCGCCTTGCTGCGAGCACTGGCTGTAGGCAAGGAACAATTGACGCACCAGCCGATCTTCTGCACGGTCTTGAATAGCTTCGTATTGGAGGGAAAGCTGGCCAGCTGCAAAACCAGCAGCGAGGAGGTTGCGGGAGCGGAGCACCACTTCTCCAACTGTGCCCTGGCATCTTTCACGAGACGGTCCGCATTCTGCACGACGGCAATGCGTCGCGAGTTGCTTTCGAAAAGCGAGAGCGTTGCTAGTTCGTCATGGACATCCAGCCATTGGCAAAGGTCGCCGTCAAAAGATCGCAAGTCGTGGGTGTCTATTCCCTTGGATTGCAGGATGCGTTGCACCACCTCTTTTCTGAGGAAGCCGTCGTCGCCAAAAGCGACGACTACCGCCGGTAGTTCGGAGGGTATTTCGCGGCCGAGTAAGGGCTCAAATGCGTGCGAGGTGGAAGGCATGAGTTGGACGCTTATCGAACAAAGGGCCGCGAGGAGCCTTGGGACTGATTCGAGATTCTGTACAGCGCATTCTCACTTCGTAGCAACAGATCGTTGTCAATGACGGCGAAGGATGACAGGCAGCGTTCTCCAATGCGATTCTTTGCCAGCTCCTGCGGCTCGCCGCTAACATCCAACACACTGCAGGTACCTTCCTCGTCCAACAGATACAACTTGGAATCGACCAGCAGTGGTGAAGCCGAGAAGTTGCCGCCGACGCGTTCTTTCCACAGCTCCCGTCCACTCAGGGCGTCCAGGCAACTGACGATTCCGCCCGTGTCGTTGACCATCAGGAGCTTGCTGTCAAAGCCGATCAGCGAGGGTGTGTGGGGAACATTGGAATTGGTGCTCCACTTCACATGCGTATCCGTGACGTCACCACGCCCCGACGGATCGATGGCCAGCAGGCTGGGCCGATTGTAGCCGGTACACACAAAGACCATGCCTGCTTCGACGATAGGTCTAGGAATGACAGAGTAGCCGTCATAGCGGACTCTCCAAATCTCTTGGCCATTGGTCGGATCGAGGCTTTGCACGACATTGGAACCAGGCAAAATGAGTTGCTGTTGACCGGCAAGAGAAGCCACTAAGGGGGTGCAGAAGCTGAATTTCTTTTGAGCTTCAACGCCTCGTTGGGATTTCCAAACGACTTGCCCGCTGCGTTTGTCGAGTGCGGTGATCTCCGCAGTCTCGGCACCGTCACGAGAAAAGATCAAAAGCTCTCCCACAACGGAAGGCGAGCCACCGCCGCCGTGAACCGGTTGATAGCCCAGCGAGTCATTTTTCCAGAGAACGTCACCTTGAAGAGAAACGCAGGCGGTTCCCTGATGGCCAAAGTGCACGAATAGGTTCTCTCCATCGTAAACCGCCGTGGGGCTGGCATGCGAATTCTTTTGGTGGATGCGGGGCGCATCGGCGGTTTGCCGAAAAAGTTCCACTTCCTGCAGCAATTCTCCGCTTTCTGCCGCAACACAGAACAGCACCAAACGGTAGGCGGGCTGGTTCTGTGTGGCTTGCTCGTTGTCGGCTGTCTGTTCGGCAATGGCTGCCGTCAAATAAATACGATCACCGACAACCACAGGACTGGACCATCCCTGCCCGGGTAATTCCGTTCGCCAGCCAATGTTTGTCGATGGAGACCAAGCCGTTGGCAGATCGCGGTTTCGAACGATGCCATCACGGTTCGGACCGCGGAACGCAGGCCAATCGGCGCGCGCGGGGAAAGCGGCGCAGCCGCTAATCGCGAAACAGATGACTACAGCCAGCCGATTAAGTTGCATGTTCATGGGAGCTCGCTTGAAGCTGAATCGTAGACTTACCAACCCAGGGTTGTAGAGCAGTCGGTACCAGAATCGATCCGTCCGCTTGTTGATTGTTTTCCAATATCGCAATCAATGCGCGACTGATCGCGACCGCCGTCCCGTTGAGCGTGTGGCAGAATTGCGTGCCCTTCTCGCCCTTGACTTTGTAACGAATGTTCAGGCGTCGGGCTTGATAATCCGTGCAGTTCGACGTGCTGGTGACCTCGCCCCATTCACCGGCTTCGCCTCGACCAGGCATCCACGCTTCCAGATCATACTTGCGATAGGCGGGTCCACCCAGATCGCCCGTTGCCGTATCGACTACGCGATAGGGGATCTCCAAAGCATCGAACAGATCACATTCCGCTTGCCGCAATTCTTCGTGAATGGCGTCGCTCTGTTCGGGTAAACAAAATGCGAACATCTCTACCTTGGTGAACTGATGGACACGGTATAGTCCTTTGGAAGCTCTTCCAGCCGCGCCGGCCTCCGTGCGGAAACAGTGGCTCAAGCCGACGATTTTAAGGGGTAGCTGTTCGGCATCGACGACCTGATCCGCCATCATTCCGCCGAGCGTGATTTCGGCCGTCGCCACCAGGTTGAGATCGGTATCTTCGATGGCATAAATCTGCGTTTCCGGTCCGCGGGGCATGAAGCCAATGCCTTGTAGAATCTGAGTCTGCGCGACATCCGGAGTGCTGATTGGTGTAAAGCCTCGCTGCACCAGTTGCTGGATCGCAAACTGTTGCAAAGCCAAGTCGAGCAGCACGGCCTCATTCCGCAAAAAGTAGAAGCCTGCGCCGGCAACGCGAGCGCCGGACTCAAAATCAATCAAGTCGTGCAGCTTGCCCAGTTCCAAGTGGTCTTTCGGCGGAAAGCCGAAATGCGGAATTGGCGTCTTGCCGCGGCTAATTTCCAGGTTAGCCGTGTCATCATCACCGATGGGTGCATCGGGATGGGTTAGATTGGGAATGAGTATCTGGATGGCCTTGGCTTCTTCCTCCAGGCGATCGTGTTCTTGTTGCGCTTCGTCCTTCAATTCCCGCAGGCGTCGGCCCTGCTCCTTAAGCTCCTCGCGTTCTGCCGGTGAAGCGGCCTTACCAATCTTCTTACTCGTTTCGTTGGCCTCACGATTCAGCTCTTGAGCTTCCTGTAGTTTGGCCTTGCGTTGTGTCTCAATGGTGACCAGGCGATCGACGTCTACCTGGACTCCACGGAGGTCGCAGTTCTTTTGGATTTCTTCCTTGCGTTCAAGGATCAGCTTGCGATCGAGCATGTTGCTAACAGTCGCTTTCCGGGCTTGGGGAGCGGGAGACTTACGGGTTCAGATAACAGACGTCCGCATCGGTTCACGCGGGAACGAGCGATTCTAAATGATCCATCCGTTTTTCTGTAGTCGCGGTTGGGCTAACCGAGTATCTGACGGGCCGACATGTACCCTAGCCATTGACAAGCACAGGCTATGGGCGGCTTCGGGCCCCGATTCGTCTCCTCGGTCGCAATCACCGGGGTAAGCAGCGGAGGCCAGTGAGTGTAGGGAGCCAATGGGCCAGCGCAAGATTGGAGGGAAGGTGTCACCACGCTGGCTTCCTGGGAGGCAAACATGGCATCCAGTGCTGGATGGAATCAGACGGGGACTTCAGCCAGTTGGCTCCACAAGTGACTACTGGCGCGAATGCCGCGGTAGAAATCAGCCAATCTGAACTTTTCGTTGGGACTGTGGGCGTTGTCGTCATTCAGTCCCCAACCCAGCAACAATACATCCGCACCCAGTTTATCGACCATGCCGGCGACGATCGGAATCGATCCCCCCTCGCGGATTAGAACTGCCTGCTTGTCGAAGGAGGATTCGATGGCCTTCTGAGCGGCCGCGATGAATGGGCTGTGAGGGTTGACGACCACGCCGGGACCGCCCTGTAAGTCTCTGACAGAGATTTTGATTCCTGGGAATTGATGCTGAGCAACAAATTCGTGCAGTTGCCTGGCTACTTCCGCGGGAGTCTGGTCCGGTACCAGTCGAAAGCTGATTTTCGCACCGGCCTTCGCCGGAATAATCGTCTTGGCGCCCTCGCCCTGGTAACCACTCCACAGGCCGTTAATGTCAAAGGTGGGACGCGCCCACTTTCTTTCCAAGGTTGAGAATCCCTGCTCGCCACTCAAGCCCGCAACGCCCAGCTGCTTGGCAAACTCGTCTTCGCTGAAATCCAGACCCGCCCACATTTCGCGTTCGGATAGTTCCAAGGGTCTGACGGAATCGTAAAACCCAGGTAGCTGAATTCGTCCTTGATCGTCAACCATGGCTGCCAGGAATCGTGCCAAGGCAATGGCGGGATTGGTGACGGCACCGCCGAAGCTGCCCGAGTGGAGGTCTTGTTTGGGGCCCTCGAACAGCAGTTCAAAATACGAAATTCCTCGCAGACCGTAGGTTATGGCTGGTTGGCCCTCCGCGTATTGCGACGAGTCACTGATAACAATCACGTCACAGGCTAATTTCTCTGCGACTCCCGGCTTGGCCAGGTAGGATTCCAGCTGCTGGCTCCCGACCTCCTCTTCTCCCTCGATCAAGAACTTGACTTGCATCGGTAGCGGCTGGCCGGTTGCAGCCCAAGACGACACCGATAGAACATGGGTCAACATCTGGCCCTTGTCGTCCGTAGCGCCCCGTGCGAAGAGATTGCCGTCGCGTTCGGTAGGTTCAAAAGGTGGCGAAAGCCACAGATCCAGTGGGTCGGCAGGTTGAACGTCGTAGTGGCCGTAAACCAAGGCTACGGGTTTCCCAGGTACCGGGGGGCTCTCCGCATACAGCAAGGGAGGGCCTTCGGTCTCGATCCACTCGGTTTGCAGGCCCGCTTTGGCCAAAGTGTCCAGCACCAAACGGGCAGCCGTCTGCACATCCGTTGAATGCTGGGGCACTGCACTAATGCTAGGAATTCGTAGCAGTTCCTTCAGCTGTTCCAGGTGATCTGGTTGAGTTTTCTGAAGATAACGGTCAATCACATCCAAATCACCCATTTCGGCCCATTCTTCTGGTAGATCTTGGCGTTTGTGCTTGCTATGTGCGGCATGCAAATGGTTACAATAATGCGGTCGGTAACAATATAGCCGCTCGGCCTAGGCACCTGTAGGTAGCTCCGTTAACGAAGCATCCGCTTCCGGGCCGGGACGAGTTTGAGAAGGTTTCAGGTTGGTTTCAGGTTGGGTATTGGGTATGTCGGAAGAAAGTACAGCAGTGCTCGAGGAAACGGTTGTGGTGACGCGTCAGGCAAAGCCGAAGCGCGACCAGAGGCCGAAGCGTCAGCCGAGGTATCATGTGGTGCTGTGGGACGATTCCGAGCACACCTACGATTACGTCATCGCCATGCTGCAGCAGTTGTTTGGGCACACCTTCGAGCGGGCCTATGAACTGGCGAAGCAGGTAGATACCAACGGAAGTGCAATTTGTCTGACCACAACCAAGGAACACGCGGAGCTTAAGCGGGATCAGATTCATGCCTTCGGCAAAGATCCTCTGGCAAGCAAGTGCTCGGGCAGCATGTCGGCTAGCATCGAAGCGGAAAGCTAAACCACCTCTTTGCTAATGCGAATCGGTCGGATCGTAAGCCTGGGCACGATTCCAGCCGTGAGGGCTACATTGCGATGCGATGTTGTTTGCTCCTTCAAGAAGCCTCGGACCTCCTCGCTATTGGGCATCATTATGGGGCAACTGTCGGAATCTAATGCCGCCGGAGCCAATGCGCATTTTCCAGAACGAGTGTTCTAATGCGAGTGCGTGTTGGGATCGCGATCGTGGTGATGTTGGTCGATGTGCACGTGCAGCTGGGGCTTGGCACGGAACAGCTCCTGCCAGGCTGAATCTGGGAGCGGGCAATCGTCAATGTAGAGCGACGATAGTTTGCGGGAGGCGGCCAATGCGGCAAGTCCATCGGCTGAGATGGCTGGACCGATCAGGTGCAGGGAACGCAGATTGGGGAGCTCCGACAGAGCACTCGCTGCTGCGTCGTCTATCTGTCGACCGCCGATTCTCAGCTGCTTCAGCTGCGGCAGTTTGGCGAGCTCGCGAATCCCTTGTTCGGTGAGCGTGCTTTGTGGCAGGTTGAGTATCTGCAAACGCTCCCCGCCCGCGACCAGATAAGTTAATCCCAGGTCGGAGATGGGGCTTTCTCGGATTCTTAAATGCTCCAGCGAACTCAACTGAGCGATGGTCATCAACCAGGAATCCGTAGGGCCGCCCTGATCGATAAGCAATTCCAGTAGCTTGCCGTCGAGATCGGGAAGGGCCTCCAGCAGTGAAGGCCCGGCCGGTGTCTCGACTTTGAGCGTGTAGGCTTCACCGCTTCGGATTCTTGCTAGCTGCTCTTCCCAAGTCGGAGACGCTTGCGTTGATTCGGCATCGGATGAACCCGGTCCGGATGAACCCGGTTGTTCGGATGTACCCGGTTGTGTTGGGGCGACAGAAACGGACGAGCTGACTTGGGGGCCAGCCAGTTGATCTCCCTGAGTCTCGACGCGAGCAGCCGAATAGTCGTCGGTTGGCTCGGCATTCCGGCAACCGCCCAAGACGGTGAAGGACATGCTGAGCACGAAGCACAGCGCAGTCTGGACAGCTCTATTCCTGTGCCACATCAACATAGACCTTCAGGGCTGAGGCGTCTTCGACTAACAAACGCATCATTTCTTGATAGTTTTCCAGCCCCGCTACCGGGCTGGTGAGAATTCTCGGCAAGATGCCTGGGAACATGACCTCGCCCATGGCCAGATCCTTGATTCCCGACTCGAAATGCTCGCGGTTGGCATTCACCGATCCGAGCAAGAGCTTGTTGCCCAGAACCCACTCGATGTTGATTTTGTCGGAAGGCACTTCTGACTTGCGCTTTCCGCCCGTGATGCTGGTCCATACCAGCGCCCCGTTCAGTCCCAAAGCCTGCATGGCGGCGAAGGCAACTTGGCTGTTTCCCGTGGCGTCGATGATCAAATCAGCCTTGCCCACTTGTTTGGCCAACTGTTCCAGGTCGGTTTCGCTGGTGCTCACGTAGGTGCACTCGAGGCCTTCCACAATTTCACTCTTCAGATGGGGCCCAGGGGCGCGAGCCAAGGTGTAGACGTCCAAGCCTTTTAGTTTCAGGATCAGTGAAGCCAGCAGTCCAATCTGGCCGGCACCCAGCACAAATGCTCTTTGAGGGCTCCAGACCTTCATTCGCCGCTGGCATTCGTAAGCTTGCTGAACGGCTTTGGCCGCACAGCTCATAGGTTCCATCAGCACGTGCAGGTGCTTGAGGCCCTGGGGAACGCGTACGATATAGTCCTCCGAGTCGACGAACTGCTCTGTCAAATAGCCGTGCAACAGGTTGATTCCACGCTCGAAATAGGTCTCCTCGCTGGTCATATCGTAGGTGCCGATGGAATCATAAATCGAGCCGCCTGGCCGCCGAACGGTGGCCGTAACGTAATCGCCAGGCTTGACACGCCGAACATTCGGCCCGACTTCCTCGACAACGCCAAAACACTCGTGTCCCAGCACCAGATAGTCATCTCCGGGCGGAGAATTGCCGTACAGGGCATCATTGATCTCACGGTCGGTCGCATCGACTCCGACTTTCAAGACACGTACACGAACTCCCTTTCCCTCGGGGACGGAATTGATGTCAGGTTCGGGGATGTCTCGAAGATGTACGCTGTTGGGCTGTCCTGGAGTGACGGCGATGGCTTTCATAGGTAGGGTTGCTTTCAGTGAGCAGAATCAACTAAATTCGCCCTGCAATCTATCGCGATTGAGGCGAGACTTCGAGGGGGGAGTAGAACGAGAAAGTCATTCGATGCTGTGAACAATTGCTATGGATTCGCGATTTCATAGACTATCTTCTTCATAGGGAACTTGCAGCGTCGCATCCGAGCAGACCAGGCGTGCAGAAATCGCGTTTCCAATTGCAGCGAATCAGCGGGAAACCGAGCGATCCGTCGGTGAACCCGCGTACTTGTGGTGATTATTCCGAAGCTTGACGGCGTTAGGATGTCGCTGTCAGGCTTGGAAATCAAGGTGCCAAGAGGGCGCCTGCAAAGAGGACGAAATTCGAAGTGGCTACAAGAAAGACGCGTTCCAAGCGAATCAATCTGGAATTCTTGTCGGACGAAGAACTGCTTGACATGCGGATGTGCGATTTGAGTCTTTCGATCGCGGGTACCGCGGTGGAAGACCGAATCCATCAGTTGTACGACGAACTGGCAGAGCGTGGCATCGCATTTCGTCCGCATTGCTGGTTATCCGACGAATGGTTCTCCCCGGACGGTGTTCCCGGGATCGCTATACCGTTCTATTTGGCTCACCCGCGCCTCATGCGGCTGGAACGCAAGCAAGTGCTTGAGGTGGAAGGCGGGAATCAAGAATGGTGTATGAAAATACTCCGGCACGAGGCCGGGCACTGCATTGATACGGCGTTTCGATTAAGGCGACGAAAAAAGTATCGCGAGGTTTTTGGCCGCGTTTCGGCTCCTTACCCAGACTACTACCGGCCCAAGCCCTACAGCCGCAGCTACGTATTGCATCTGGATATGTGGTATGCTCAGAGCCATCCCGTTGAGGATTTTGCCGAGACGTTCGCGGTCTGGATGCGACCGAGATCTCGTTGGAGGGCCCAGTATCGTGGTTGGCCGGCTCTGAAAAAACTGGAATTCGTAAACGAAACCATGCTGTCGCTCAGCAACCGCAGACCTCTGGTGAATTCCAGAGCCCACATCGACCCCCTGCGTTCCCTGAAAAAGACGCTGCGAGAGCACTACGAGAACAAACGGGCGCACTACGGACTCGAACATCCGAGCTTTTACGACCGCGATCTAAGGCGTTTGTTCTCCGACAAGACAGAATATCAGGGAAATGTCACGGCTTGCTCTTTCTTGCGCCGCTCGCGAACCGAGTTGCGGAAGGGAGTGGCCAAGTGGACCGGCGAGTACCAGTACACCATTGATCAAGTGCTGTCAGAAATGATCGATCGTTGCCGTGAATTAAGGCTGCGATTGTGCACTAGTGAAGAGCAGACGAAGAAGGATTTGATGATTCTGCTGACCGTCCAGACGATGAATTACTTGCACCAGGGCAATCATAGGGTTGCGTTATGAGACAGTTACGTGTCTTAGCGCTGGTTGCTGAAAACCTGGTTCCACCAGAGAGTCTGGAAGGGCATTCGGACAAAGCGATTGACGAGTGGAAGACGGAATTTGATGTCATCACGACCCTCCGCGAACTGGGGCATCAGGTCGAAGTGCTCGGTTTGAGCGATGATCTGACTCCGATCCGTCGCGCCATCCAGAAGTTCGCACCGCATATCGCCTTCAACCTGCTGGAGGAGTTTCACGGTGTCGTCACCTATGATCAAGCCATCGTGAGTTATCTGGAACTGATGCGACAGCCCTACAGTGGTTGTAACCCACGTGGGCTATTGATCTCCAAAGACAAGGCCCTGTCCAAGAAGATCATGTCGTACCACCGAATTCCTTCGCCGCGGTTCAGCGTTTTTCCTGTTGGTCGCAAAGTTGTTCGGCCCAAGAAGCTTCACTTTCCGATTTTCGTGAAGTCCGTCATTGACGACGCCTCCTTGGCCATCTCGCAGAGTTCTGTGGTCTACGACGACAAAGAGCTTGCCGAACGCGTGGCCTTTGTCCATGAGCACACGATGGCGGACGCGTTGGCCGAGGAATTCATCGATGGCCGTGAGCTATACGTAGGGGTGATTGGCAACGACCGACTGCAGACCTTTCCCATCTGGGAATTGTGGTTCAATAAAAGTGACACAGCCATCATTGCGACTCGCAAGGTCAAATGGGATCGAGGCTATCAGGAGAAATTGGGCGTTGAAACGGGGCCGGCCAAGGATTTGCCGGAAGCGACTCAGCGGCAAATAGAAAGAATCTGTAAGCGGGTTTACAAAGCCTTAGATATGAGTGGCTATGCGCGGATGGACCTGCGATTGCGGGCGGACGGCAAGGTGTTTGTGCTGGAAGCCAATGCGAATCCCAATCTATCGTACGGAGAGGATTTCGCCGAATCAGCCGAAGTTGGCGGGCTTTCTTATGAGGACCTACTCAGCAAAATTGTCGGACTTGGACTCCGCTACCGCGCGCCCTGGAAGGTATGAGCCAATCGGCAAGTTGCTCCATCTGGATCATTCAGTGTCTACGCGTCGCGTGGCATCGTAGATAATCAAAGCGTCGCCCTCGTAGACGGATACCAAGCCGAGATGCTGCTGGCTGGTAGATAAGGCGACTTTGCGGATCTCAATTTCTTCCTCCGGAAGTTGCCCTAGTGGCTGCCCGGTCGCCGGCTGCCAAAAGCGAACGCGCTGATCATCGCCGACCGTTACAATCGTGCGGCCGTCGGCGGTGTAGGCCACATGCCTGACCCAGTCGCGGTGGGCGACAACTGAGAATTTGAGTTCAAGGTCTGGAAAGCTGCGGACCTTCAGCAAGCGGTCATGACTTACCGTAGCCAGCCACTTCCCGTCGGGACTAAAGGCGACTCCTGATAAGGTGTCGGAATGCCCTTTGAACGGCACAGGTGCACGATGTTCTTCCAAGCTAAATAGCTTGGTGTCGTTTAGGTGGCCGGCCGCCAACCACTTTCCATCAGGCGAGAAATCCAGGGCATTGCAAGTCAAAGCAGGCAGCAGACGAACTGGCTGGACATCACCACGGTAGAAGAGGCGGACAAATTCTTTTTCCGCGAAGTCTGACATGGCAATCATCCGGCCATCATCCGAGATGGCCAGGCGATTCGGGTCCAAGCGGGGATCGACCGCCCAACTATTGAGCCTATCACGCGTTTTCGTGTCAAACAGCGCTACCTCGCCACGGCGTGCCGCCGCTAGGTAAAGGCCGTCTGGCGAGCATTCCACCAGTTCCCAACTTGAATCCGCCTTGCCAAATTCCAGGATGGAACGTTGGGTCCGCAAATCCCAGATGGAAAGGCTGGTCCCAGCAACGAAGACCTGGTGGTTCGTGCCAAAGCTTAAATCGAATTGTTCCTCGTCCGGGCCTATCTGCCAATAAGTGCCGGACAGCTTTGGCTTCCAAGCCCGTAGACGTCCGTCCCTTCCGCCCGAAATCAATTGCCGTCCATCGTTGCAAAAAGCCAACGCCTCTGCCCTGCCCTGGTGCGCGATCCAACGCATTAAGGGTCGCGCGGAAAGCCTCTTACCCCGAGTGAACAAATCAGTGGCAGCCATGATCTGTATGGCTCCCCCACGATCCGCAATTGCGATCCAACCGTTCAAGAAAGCTACCGCTCCGACTCCATCAACCAGTCGCGGATATTGCCACAGCTTTCCACTCTTGGCGTCGACGACATGCAAGAAACCATAAATGGAACCTGCCGCAATCAGCCGGTCGTCCGGCGAAAAAGCAACGCAAACCATACGGCCATTTGACGGCTGCACGTGATGAAGCAACTTGCCGTTTTCGACGTTCCAAATCGCGAGGGATTGATCGCTGCTGACGGTTGCCAGAAAGCGTCCGTTATGGGAAAGGCTGAGCTGCTCAACGGCTCGCGAATGGATCCGAAACTCTCGCTCCAGCTTTCCGGTCGCCAAGTCAAATTGTTTGGCCAGGTGGTCATCACCGCAACAATAAATTGTGCGGCTTTCGGGATCAAAAACCACGCTCTTGGCTTCGCCGTCATGCGCTTCAATCCATCGTGGTTGGTTGTCAAATGGAAAGTTGCAAATGAAAATGCGACCATCCTTACAGGCGGCGGCTAGTTGATTTCCATCGGGCGACCAGGCCAAGCCGTTAACTGCTTGCCCCTGCGTTGCGATCCGCTCACTAGGAGAAAACTCCTGCGTTTCGTAGATCTGAATGCTCCCGTTAGGATCATTGGCTGCCATCCAATGCCCGTCGGGAGAGATCTTGATATCCGATATCCAATATTCACGATCAACCAGATCTTCATTCGAATCGGTGATCAAACCTTCCCGTTCAATGAAGAGCTGCGGTGGAGGACGAACGAATTTATCCAACATGTACCATTCAAGGCCACGGCGATCGGGCTCACCGGTGTTGGGGTGGTTGCGCTCGATCAGTTGCGTTGCTCGAGGGGTGTCACCGGTTTCAACGGCATCAGCAGCTAGCTTCATGCTGGCTGCGTAGAGCATGGCTTGAGACTCCGATCGAGCCTTCTCCGCATCGGCCGCGGCTCCTTCCGCTATCAGCAGGCTACGGTCTGACTCCAGTTTGGCATGGTAGGCTTTTCTGGCGTAGCCAATGCTGAATACAACGCCAATGATGGCCGTCAGCAACACCAGAGCCGCAGAGCTGATGAGGGTGCGATGACGCATCGCGTACTTGCGCAGGCGGTAGGTAATCGAAGGAGGGCAAGCCAGCACAGGTTCGTTGTGAAGATAATTCTCAATGTCTAAGGCAAGAGCCGCAGCAGACTGGTAGCGACGCGAGCGATCCTTCTCCAGGGCCTTCATGACAATCCAGTCAAGCTCGCGTTTCAGAGACATAGCTAGATTACGGCGATCTGTTCCGCGGGAATTGCTGACTGTGGAGGCTAGCTCGGCATTTAGCGTGCTGATCTTCTGGCTGGGGCGGGGAGGGTCGACTTCACGGATGTGACGTAGCATTTCGTCCAAGCTCTTCCGCTGCAGTTCCTGTTTTTCAAAAGGAGCCGCACCGGTCAGCAATACGTATAACAAGACTCCCAGCGAATAGACGTCGCTCCGTGTATCGACGTCCAAGCCCGAGAGTTGAGCCTGCTCAGGACTCATGTACATCGGAGTTCCGATGAGCTGAGAAAAGTGTGTGTAAACTGTCTCCTCGGTCAGTCGCTGGTTGATGGCCTTGGCAACGCCAAAATCAATGATCTTTGGAACCGGAGAGACATCGTGCAACTCGACCAGAACATTCGAAGGCTTGAGATCGCGATGGATAATGCCCTTGTGGTGGGCATGCTGTACCGCTCGACAGACGGTCGCAAATAGCTCCAGCCTCTCTCGGGTTTGCATTTCTTGATCGTCACAGAACTCCGTTATCGGTTTTCCTTTGACCAACTCCATAGCGAAATAGGGAAGGCCTTTGCCTGCATGGTCATCGGCAGCGCCCGTGGGGATCGTAAGATCGCTCTCCCGCATGGCGTCGGGAGCGGGTTTCCATTCCGGGCGTGCTCCCACCATGCCCGCGTCAAAGATCTTGGCAATATTCGGATGATCCATCATTGCCAAGACCTGTCGTTCCGCCTCAAAACGAGCGATGACCTGCTTGGTATCCATGCCCGGCTTGATGATCTTCAGGGCTACCAGACGCTTGACCGGTCGGGTCTGTTCGGCAACGTAGACGATTCCCATTCCGCCTTCGCCCAACGGTTCCCGAATCTTGTAGGGGCCAATCATCGAGTCAGGTGTCAGCTCGGGAGCCACATTCGCGGTCGAAGAGCCAAGTGGCGATGCGGCGGCTTGTTGTTGCGTATCGTCATCCTGTTGGGTAGGCAGTGCCGCAGAACCGGTCGCCGCAGAACTGGCTGAGTCCTGCTCTTCTTCCGGAGCGAGTTGTTTTTCCGCATCCTCCTGCATCAGGGACTTCACGTTCGCAAACAGAGCGGGATTGTTACGGCAGGCTCGGACGAGATAGCGCTCGCGCTCGATCGGATCCGACATTTCCGTCGCGGTGCGAAGGATGGTTCTGGCGGAATTTAGCGATGTCGGATCGTCCATCGTGGCAGCCAGATAAATTGACTTGGATTGCGAGCCCGAGTGTACCGAGTTAGCGCGGTAGCAATGCGTGGGGCGATTCGAGTTTACCCGACTCACCATTTTAGTCGGTGTTTGCGACCAAACTCCCGAGCACTGGATTTTTCAGTTGCGATGGCCAGTTCCTGGAGTTCTTGCCCTGGGCAAATTCAGGATTCGATGGGCCCCACTGCCGCTTCAGCAGCCTCCAAATCCTGCCAAAAAGATACGTATTTTGAGTGGTGCTTGATGTAGCTTGGGTCAAAAACCGCTCGCCGCAACTCTTCGCGTTGCTCTACGAAATCCGCCAGGTCTTTCGGGTCATCCGGGTGAAAGATCGGACAGGGGCGGTCATATACCACCATGGCACCTTGGTCTCCGTCATCGTGGAATCGCGACAGTCCAATAACGCGGTTGGCAACGTAAATGGCTTCGTTCAATTCATGCGTCACGATCACGATGGTGTACTCGGGAGTTCGCCCTTCTTTCGTGGCCAGCAAATTCTCCTGGTAAAAACCTAGCAGCATCATCTGCAGGCGTTCACGGGTAGCTTCATCGAGAGCTCCGAAGGGTTCATCCAGCAAGAGGATTTTAGGTTTCAGGATCAGCGCCTGAGCGATCGCCACCCGCTGTCGCATGCCGCCTGATAGTTCCGTTGGATATTTGCCGCAGGCTTCGGCCAGTTTGACACGCTCCAGGAACTCGCGAGCCTCCTGCATGTGTTGCTTGCGGAGCTTCCTCCATTGCGGAAACTGGAAGGTGCGAAAGGCTACCGACGTCTCATCGAGCTTGGGGCCAAAGGCCACATTGGCTTCAGCCGTCAAAAAGTCGAACAGACTGTAGTGCTGAAACACTATTCCCACCCGCCGAGAGGGTGCCAGAATTTCCTGGCCATCGACCAAGACGCTGCCCTCACTCGGCGGTTGAGTACCCAAGATGGCCTTTAGCAGAGTGCTCTTCCCACAGCCGCTGGGGCCGACCAAGGCCACGATTTGCCCGGCGGCTATTCGCAGATTGATGTGATTCAAAACTCGAAAGTCACCAAACCAATGGGAGAGATCGCGGATTTCGAGTGCTGTTGGATTGGCTGCCATGTGTTTTCCTTGATCGCCGACAATGTGACTGGCTGCGCGAACTGTTGCGCCTCTGGTTGAAGGTCCTTTCAGTCCGTTGCTTAGCTGCCTTCCCTATTCCCCAAACCATGGACAGAGCCAACGTCGAAAACGCATCAACCCGTAGTCCAGTAGCAAGCCGACGGTGCCAAGGATTCCCAGGTAGATGTAGACCACGTTCATATTGCTAAATCTTTGACTCTGCCGGATCGTGTACCCGAAGCCTTCACTGGCGAAGAGCATTTCCGCGGCGATCAGAAACACCAAGGCGGGACCGATGTGCAGGCGAATGTTGTCAATGACCCGCGGAAGTATTTGCTTCCAGATCACTTCCAACACAACTTCAAACTCGGATGCTCCCAAGGTGTATGCTTTGTCGATGTGGTCGGAAGCCACATCCTTCTTCACGGACTGGTAGATCGACTGCACCATGGTGAAGAAAATGCCAAAGCCAATCAACGCGATGAACATCTTGAAGTTCGTACCAAAGGCCACCATGTAAATGACCAGCATGCCGGTCGGTGGAATTTTGGCCATAAAGGAAATGATAGGACTAAAGAAGGCCTCCACGCCCGTATAAGCGCCCATTGCGATTCCCAGGACGATGGCGGCGATCGTGCCCAGACCCATGCCGATAAACAAACGAGAGAAAGTTACTTTGGAGTCGGTTACGAGCCAACTTGGCTTGGGATTCTTGTCGTTGCCTCGCGGCTTGGTGATCAAATCGAACCCTTCTGCAAATCCTTTCAGCCCGGGTATCACGCTCTGTGTCGGATTGATTCGTGTCTGATACACGGACATTCCGGCATAGATGGCGATGGCGACCACGATGCCAGAAACGGCCAAGCTCCAGAATAGCCAGGCTGGAATCGGTTGGCGTATCATTGCGTAGCTTCCAGAAGCGGTGATGAACCAGCGGAATGGTGTGACTGGCATCGGCGGCCAATCCACTGGCGGTGAATATAAATGAAAAACGCTCTGGAGGTGGCTCCAGAGCGCGAGGCAATTCCAGCAAAGTCCGGCAACTACTCCACGGATGCCGGATCGACTCCGTCACGGATGCCGATCAAAAACTGGGAATCAAAATTGAGTTGCGAGTCGGCTGAATTAAAGCCGAAAGTTGGCTTGGTCTCCGCCATCTCATGGCTGACCAAAAATTCCGCGACGGCAGGCATCGTTTCCTGTTGAAATTTCTGATCTTCCATCAACCCGAGGCCCTTTTCCGGTGAGTCATAGAACTTGGTTTGAGTGACCACGGTTTTCATGTCCTCCAAACCTAGTTGACTGAATTTTGCTCCCAGAGCCACCAGCGTTTCATCGCGTGTCTCACTGGAGTTGATCAGTTCGTTCACGGCATAGAAAGCTTCCAGAGCGGCGTAGGCAAAACGCTTGCCGCCAGGCTTTCCTAGCGAGTCCTTGCCGATGACCAGCATGTCGATAATTTCCTCGGGAATGCTGGTGGAATCAAACAGAACCTTGGAGTCCGTGCGTTTGCGAAGGGTATCTAGCACAAAGGGATTCCACACCATAATGGACTGTATATCCGCTTGTCCCAGTTGCATGGCCCGAGCGGCCTCGCCCGGATCGAGATTCCGGAAGGGAAAATTGCTGGGGTCCTTGCCCTGCTGTTCCAGGACGCGTTCAAAGCAGTATTGGGATACCGACTTCTCCAGACCTAGAGTTTCCTTGCCGGCCAGGCCGTCGATGTTGTCAATGCCGACCACAATACAAGCATCGGCTCCATCGCTGGTCGAGGTCGGTAGCACGGCAACCGCGGGCCGTGAAATGCTGGGCGACATGATGTCCATGTTGGTAATGCACACCGCATCGGCCACACTACTCCCATACTCGGTGATGCAGGTGTCGTAATCCCTGAGATGAAGAACGATATCCACGTTCCATTTCTCTTCAATGCTACCCATGGCTCCTTCCGCGCCATCGATCAGTCCCTGTTCTTCAGCCACCCCAAACACCGACCAACTTGGGTATTCGCTCCAAGCCAAGGAAAAAACAGGGGCCGGGCCGTCGCTACCGCCGGAAGCCGCACCACCGCTGCCGGACTTGGATGAGGAACAGCCCAGCGAAAGCGCCACTAGACAGGTGAGGCCTAGAACTGTCACGTGTTGAATTTTCATAGAAAGTCTCCAGTATGCTTTCCGGGATGAGAGGCCAGGACAATTAGCAAGGCCGAGCTTGACGTATTGCTGGGCGCATTCATTCCCTTTTGTTTTACATAAGCTACAAGTGCGTTGAAATTTTCTAGCTGCTCTACAGCTTCCACCCGCCGCCCAAGAATCATTCCGGGATTTGAGCGTCTTGTTGCTGAGTCGGTTGGGACTCTTTTTCGCTCAACCCAATCAAGGCGTCGAATTCGTCATCGGCTTCGCTGGCCTGTGCGTATTCCATGTATTCAGCTTCGGCACGTTTCGTATCCATGCCTGCCAGTTCACGACTAATCCGGGCGTTCGCTTGTGCTTTCTGCCTGGTTTCCCGCAGTTCGCGTAATTCCTCGCTGGTGCGGTCGTTGGACAAGCCGGTCATCATGTCCGCAATTTCCTTCTCCTCGGAGGACGACAGAACATCCGCCACGGCGTCGTGCTTTTCTTCCTTGAGCTTTTCCAGCTTGCGCATCAGATGCTGGATCTGTGTTTTGTGGCCGCTGACATTGGCAACCAGCGTCTTGAGATCCTCGTCCAATTCACTGGCTCGCTTTTGCTTCTCGGCCAGGGTGTTGGAAAAATCCTTAAAGGCCGCCTGATGACGGGCATACTCGGGGTCGCTCTTCACGGCTGTAACATCACCGTTGTATTTTTCCACCAATTGCTTGGCCTTGGCCGCGGCTCCCGCCTTGAGCTTCTCCAAAGATTCAATTTCCTTGGTCAGCAGCTTGAGCTTTTCCTTCTTGGACTCTTCTTGGGCGATCATGGCACTGACCGCATCTTTGTATTGGTTCAGCCGGCCTCGCTTCTCTTCAATGACGCGATCGTAATTGGCGGAGATGACGCCTGGATTCATCCGCAGCGTTTCACTGGCCTTGTCGACTCGAAAAGTCATTAAATACCAAACGGCGCGAAAGTATTTTCCAACCGCTTTAAACATGCTTGTTCCCCCACTAATTCCAGTCTGCTAGCTGGCATTGAGCCAGGTTAATTGTTTATTCTCGAAGGTAAGATTCGTAGTCGTCTGTTGAACTGGGATTTTCCAGTTCTTTCATGCGT
>JANSWS010000318.1 GCA_024743355.1 bacterium | reverse complement strand
TCGCGATCGTAGCGCCTCGCCTTGAAGACGCATCTTTGATTCCTATGCTTTGCTAGCTTCTTAAATATCCTCGAAATGGGACGCCTGGGATGATCTCCGATAGCTACCAATCCTTGCCATCGAAGCCGGATGCCCGGGCGCGCCGTAAATTGAGAAGCGTTTGGTATTTGGCTGCCGTCGCAATACTGGGCTTCCATTGCAGTCCCAAACTCTGCCAGGCCACCGATAATTCCAGACCCAATATCATTGTGCTGCTGGCGGACGATCAATGCACTTACTCCATGGGCTGTTACGGAACACCGGGAGTGAAAACGCCCAATCTGGATCAGCTGGCGCGAGATGGAATGGTTTTCGATCGCCACTACGATACCACTGCTATCTGCATGGCCAGTCGCGTCAATATCATGACTGGACTGTATGAGTTTAAGGCCGGATGCAATTTCGATTCGGGAAATTTGTTGCGTCGCTTTTGGCAGCAGAGTTATCCGGTGTTGCTCAGACAATCCGGCTACAAGACCGCCTTTGCAGGGAAGTTCGGATTTTTGGTATCCGAAGAACCCGATCAGCGAGGTGTTTTACCCGAGCAGGATTTTGACCGCTGGGGAGGTGGACCGGGCCAAACGTTTTACGAAACGGCGAAAAACCGATCGATGGCGGAGTACGCTGACGAGTATCCCCATTCGACGCTGTCTTATGGAGCCTTTGCCCGCGACTTCATCCGTGATGCTGCTTCCATGGACGCCCCGTTCTGCCTATCCATTTCCTTCAAAGCCCCGCATCATCCTGTGCAACCCGACCCACAATTCGACGAAGTCTACCAGGGGGTCCACTTTGAAAAACCGCCCAACTTCGGTCGCGAGTTCGGGGAGCATCTTGCCGCTCAAAGCAAGCAGGGACGGCAATTCGAACGCTTCCATTCCTGGAACTATAGCAGCGATTATCAAGGCGTCATGGCCAAATATTACCAGCAGATCTATGCAATTGATGTCGCCGTCGGCATGGTGCGTCAGGCGCTCAATGAACACGGAATGGCGCACAACACCGTTATCCTCTACACATCCGACAATGGATTTCTGTGCGGATCGCACGGTTACGGTTCCAAGGTACTGCCCTACGAGGAAGCGTCGCGAGTTCCCTTGCTTGTGTACGACCCGAGACTACCCTCCGACCAGCGCGGCCAGCGCTGTGACGCTCTGACGGCCAATGTGGATATTGCCGCCACGGTACTGAAGCTGGCTGAGCAGGAGCCGCCCGCCGAAATGGACGGGCGAGATCTATCGAAGCTTTTTAGAGATCCGTCAGCCACGCTGCATGAATACGTCCCGCTAATCAACGTCTGGGGACCGAAGCAGGTGCACAGCCTGGGCATCGTGACTCGGGAAGGCAAATACGTTTACTGGCCTTTTGCCGCCGATGGATTCCAGGCGGCCGAAGAAGTTTTCGATATGCGAGGCGACCGCCTGGAGACGCAAAACGTCATCGCCGATCCACACTCGCAAGCCATGGTTCAAAAACTCCGTGAATACTACCAAAGCAACCTGAACAATTGGCGGAATCATGGTGTCCCCTTCCACGGCTACCAGCGATTCGCTGTGATTTTCGATCCCTCCGTTTCCTGGTCATCCAAGGCTGCTTTGTACGCGAATTGAATCCGCTGGGATCCTTCGAACAAGAACGGTCCTGTTTCGCTTCCGCGACAGCGCGGAAGAACGCTACTTTCGCGGAGTGAAAGGCGACTATGCGTTGTGAATTGTCCATCTATTCGCTGCGAGGATGAGGGCAAGCTCGTCGTCTTTTTCTCAGAGTCGTGTGGAAGCCCCTAAATAAGCTCGCGCAGGTTTTCACAAAGTTCTCCATCTACAAGCCTCGATTCTGTTGCTTTGCTCATCCCTGGCAGGGTAGCCTGCAAAGATAGGACGCGGCAAAGCTTCGAATCGCAGGTCTATTTCTGAACGGCCGATTCGGAAATCTAAACACGTTCGCAGTGAGTCGTGTGAAGGCGAACTTTTCTAAGGCGGACTTTTCTAAGCTGGAGACGAGCGATGACTGATGCAACCATTCTAGCCCGCGAGATGATGACCAAGAATTTGGTAACCTTATCCCCGGATCTTGAAGTTTTTCATGCAATTGACATTCTGCTGAAGAAGCGCATTTCAGGTGCACCGGTGGTGGATCGACAAGGACACTTTCGGGGAATTTTCTCTGAGAGTTCCTGCATGCGTTTCATCATCAACGCTGCCTATGAGAATCTTCCGGATGCTGGCCTGATGCCCTTTGTTGACCAGGATCCTCCCACCATTTCGCCTGACACCGACCTGTTGACGATCTGCCAAACCTTCCTGGACCAAGCCACTCGGCGGTTGCCAGTGATTGAAGATGGCCGACTCATCGGTCAGATCAGTCGCCGCGACGTGATGCGCAAAGTGGTTCAGATGGTTCGTGGCAAGCAATGTGGTCACGCGGAATTGCTGTACATCTCCGCCTTGTTAAACGAAGGCAAGGAGTCCGTTGAATTCCGAATCATGCATTGAAGACCATAATCCGTTGGTTCTTCCAACAGTCCAGGTGTTTAATCAACCAGCGCGACTTGGGCCATTGCTCGATAGCATCGAATCAAAGAGCGGCCCCGTTGCTGCTGTACTCTTAGGTTGAAGCTAATCCCGCTTAATGGTCAGCTGGCGTTTCGTAAACGCCGAACGCAATCATCGCGGAATCCGTTCAGCCAACATGGCGAGGTTCTTGGCCAGAGGGTTTGACTAGCCACTGGCCATTTTAAGGGAACCTGACTTTATGCGCAAAAACCCCGAGTTTCTCATGCTCAAATCGACCTCGCTTTAAAACGCTCAGTTTGAATAGCTAGTCGGCGTTCGTCGTGCGCCAACGTGAGGTCAATTGGAAGTTGTATATTTCATCAATATTTGGGCGAGCAAGGTCTGGACAAGTCGACAGCCGGTGTTCACTATCTTCCTGAAACTGACGGCGGTGTCGCGAATCACTTCCGTACCATTCAAGAAGCTTCCAAGTCGTCCCTGCTGATCCGTTTCTCGGCTTCTTTTGAATTCGGTACGCGGCTACGTAATGGTGATTGATTCAGAACAGTTGCTCCTTTGCTGAGTATTCGATCATGGGTGCGCGTACCTTTTTCGGACGTTGGCTGACGCCTAGATTTCGCCGTCGGCAAATCTCATCCACCAAGGCCAGAAATCGTCGGCTCATTTACGGAACTTGCTGGGAGCAGTTGGAAGATCGCAGGCTGTTGGCGGTCCTTGACGTGGGGCCGCTGCGTTTCGATGGGCCCTTTGAGTATAACGCCGCCTTTGGGACCAACGCAGCGAACGGCCTTACGTTGGTTGGCCTCAAGCCTGTGCAGGGCGAACCTTTCAAGTCGCTGGTGGCCGTCAACGGTACGGTCACAATCTACGATGCAACGCCCGAGCAATTTTTTGTTAGTGGATCGCTGAGTCTGTTCGTGCTGTCGGATCCTGGTACGACGACCGAAATCTGGTACAGCCAGGATGGCCAGTTTTTTGAAGCGAACGAGCTCGTCGAATCGCCCGGGCAACAGCTCATCCCCAGTGACGACGAACTGCCCATCGACTTGATCAAGGTGGTTGAGGTGCCATTCGTCACGAAGACTTTGCTCCTGGACAACCCGCAGGGAGGATCCACGGAAGATGCGCGTGTAGGCCTGCAGGGCGAACTTGACTTCGCCGTCCTTGGCGGCACGATTGGCCTGCCTGGCCTGACCGTGGGCGTTAGCGGTGACGACTACGTTTGGGAAGATGAGAACGGACAAATCCTAACAGGGGTCGAGGCAACAGTTAATAAGAACTTTACGGTTGCCGGCGTCGGTGTTTCGGGAAGTATGGGCGTCTCGTACAGCGCTGCCAACGAGGAATTCGGCTTTGTGGGAGCTGTGAAGCTTAATACTCCGGGTGGTGGACTGAAAGACTTTGCGGTGCACATTGAGGAGTTAACCGTTCTGGGCGGTGATGTGACCGCCGTGGAGTTCAGCCTTGACGGCACCATCAACGGGAACACGATTTACGATCTGCAGATCAAACCCGAGAACCTCACATTCGATCTGGATCTCGAAGAAGGCTTCTTCAAGATGTGGGGCAAGTTGTCGGTGGCCGTCAAGGAGGACGGCGAGAGCCGGGAATCGATTGTGGCGGACTTGGGCACCGAAGAGGAACCTGGACTGGTCACGGACTTCAGTGGACACGTCACTGAAGTCAATATGTGCCTGAGCGGCTCGTTTGCCCTGTTCGGCCTTAAAATGGAAATACCGGGCACCAATCCGGTGACGCTGAAGTATCGCGCCGGGGATGAGGGCAAGGAACAAGGTGGCGATGAGCCAGTGGATACGGGAAGTACATACGAGATTTCGGGAACCCTCAAAGTCCCAGCGTTATTCAAAGCAACAGTTAGCTTCGGCACCGAATCCCAGCCAGGGCTGATCATCCACGACGGTGCGTGGGCCGTGGATGGTGTTTCATTTGCTGTTTCGGATGTCCCCCTGGGAGGCTTCAAGCTTCGGCAGTTATTCGTTTCTTACGCCAAAGGCCCTGACCCGAATAATCCTGAAGTCACGCAGACGACCTTCAAAGCACGTGTCGCTGTCGAGTTTCCCTCGCGGTGGGAAGTGCTCGGACAGATTATCTTCGTGGATGGAGAGATTCACGAGATCGAGGTCCAATATGAGGCTTTGAGTGAAAGCACGCGAATCCCGGTCGGCGACACGGGACTGTTTGTTACGGAGATCGATGTCACACTACAGAACTTAGACAATCCTCAAAGCATCATCGCGACAGGACACTTCGAAGCGGAATACGGGGAATCCGTAACGATCTTCGGCGAGAAGTCCACCATCCTTCGCGTCGAAGGCGAGGTTGTGATTGATGCAGACCATTTGCTTTTAGACGCCAGCGTCTGGGTGGGGGCTCAAGTCAAGGATGGCAAAACGACCAGTATTCTCGGTTCGGGGCACGGCGAACTGTTCCTTGATTGGCACAATCAGGATTACAGCTTGGATGTGAGCGGAAGCATGCTCGACGGTGTTTTCACCTTCGACGTGGGATTCAAGCTCAATAGTTCTCATCAATTGTGGGTCGCCGCTGACGCCAGCGTCAATGTTCCGCACGGTGTTCCTCTAATTGGTGGACAGCATATCGGCTCCATGGACTTTCGTTTGGCGCACGACCCCAGTGATTCGTCCAAGAGCTATGTGCTTGCTTGGATCACGCTCAATCTCCTGGTGACCAAGGTCGAAGCGGGGCTGGAGTACCGGTTTGATAAGAAGGAATGGATTGCGGTTGGTGATAGTACCATCAACGCACTGAAGAAAGATCCATTTGACCAAGACCAGATCACGGTCTACTCAGCGGAATTCGACGTTCCTGCTGGGGCGACCAGCGCTACGTTGTCGGTGAACTTTCCCAAGAATTCTGGCACGCAGTCTTACGGCATCATTCCGGCTGGCAGCTCAACTGAAATCAAGGATTCCGATTTCAACACCACCGAGAATGGCATAACGCCTTTGACCGATCTCAACACGGCCACATCTTATAACGTCAGCATCGTCAACACAGCTGGCGAGAACGAGCCCTTGCCTGAGGGTAGCTACGTGTTCAAGATGTACAGCACGAACTACAAGTTCGCCGATCCAACGCTGAATATCGCCAGCATCTTGAACGACGGCAATGGCTTTGCACAGATCAGCTTTGCCGACCAGGCCAAGGGCATCAAGGTGGGCAACATCATCACCATCAGCGATACGTCCTTACCCGATTACAACGTCGACCATGTGGTAAATTCGGTCAGTGCGGACGGTCGGACGATTGTGACCGACCAGCTCTATGTCTCCCAAGCCACGCTCGGGACGGGCAAGGACTGGTCTCAGCCACACTTCTCTTCGACATTCTACAATTTGGCGCCAACTCTCAGCTTGGGTGACATCCCTGCATCGTTGGATGGTTCCAGCCTGTCGGTTTCACTGTCGGGCAGTGTGGACAAGGTATTTGCCTCCGCGACGACGGTGGACGTCTACTTGGATAGAAACAACGCAGGCTACAATGGCGTTCCGTTGCAGCGGACCGTACCGCTTAAATTCGCAAAGGATTCTGAAGGACAGCTGACAGGAGCCTTCACTGCAGATGCGGTGGCGGACATCGCCGACCTGACAACCGGAACCTATTATGTCTACGCGGTCATCAAGGACGGAACTAATGCGCCAGTCCACTCGGCCTATTCCAATGGCTTTGTTCTGCAACATCCTGTTCAGGGAACCATTGCGAATCAGCTGGGCGACCCTCAATCCGGTTGGCAAGTATTCGCCGACCTAAATCATAACGGGATCCAGGAAGCCGATGAGCCGATATCCCGCTCGAGCAATTCTGACGGCCAGTTCGTCTTTGCTAAGGATACATCCCCGCTAGCCACGGTGTCTATTTTCACCGACCCGTCCGCTCCGAATCCTCCCGCCTACGTTTACTTCCCCACGCCGAACCACAACGTCAAACCGGGGGATGAACTATTGCTCACTGGCAGCTCCATCGCGGACTATAACACCACCTTTCGGGTCACCGATGTATTTCCCGGTCAAGTTTTTGTTCTGACCGATCAAGCATGGGTCGGTAATGGCATGGGGATAAATGCGAGTCTGGTGTACCAGTCCAGTCCGCTTCCCCCGATTCAGAGCATCTTCGCAGGCTCCGGTACATCTCCCGCGCCGGTTATCGCAGCCTTCAGTTCACCGCACCAACTTCAGGTGGGTGATCGATTCCTAGTTTCGAAGAGTGCGGTATCTTCCTATAACACGATTCACACTGTTGCCAAAGTGCTTAGCGCGACGCAAGTACAGACGGATCAGACGTACAATGGCAGTGCAAGCAATCTCAAAGCGAGCACACTGGCGAAGTCGATTCCAGTAAACACACCGTTCGACGCCGTCTTGGTGAATCCCTATCCAGACAGTTTTGCCTTTGGTGCCGATGGAGGAACAGTGTCCGGTGTGCGATACGATGGAATGTTACCGACGTCCGTCAACTTTTCCGTCGACGAGTTCGCGGTGATTCGCGGCAGTGTATTCGCCGATTTAGAGCATGATGGTCAGCGGAGCGGGGAACCTCGACGATTCGATTTCGGCACACCAACTTCTCCTGTTGCGCCCGGCTATGCTCAGGTTACCGCCACCACGATTTACTCCTCGGCGCTTGGCTATGGCTGGCTGACAAGTGGTGTTCAGCAGTTGGACCGCGGCGGTACTGACCCGGCGACGCGGGACTTGAATTACAACAGTGAAATGACCTTTGCTGTCGATCTTCCGAATGGAACCTATTCGGTCGCTGTCACGCTCGGTGATATCGGTAACAGCCACCACGACGACGTGGGTGTCTACGTTCAGGGCAGTCAGGTGGACCGAGTGTCGACCGATGCGGGGCAGATTGTCAACCAGATTTACCAGAATATCTCGATCACCAATGGGCAATTGCAGGTGCAGCTGCGCGACTTGGGGGGCACCGATCCGAATGCGGTTATTGAGGCGCTGGAAGTCGTTCGAGACGATGATCCTGCGCTCGCGGGCTGGACGGTCGAGTTGCACGATCAAAGTGGAAACGTGGTGGCAAGCACGCGGACCGCAAGCGATGGATCCTACCGCCTGATGCCACCGTCGCAAGCCACGTATCAGGTGGTGCTCAAGCCCTGGAATGGGGCCGCCGCGACTTATGTTTTCGAAACGCTCGACGGCCGGTCCGTGTTCGATACGTCCGGGGGGCCTAACGGCCACAACGGTACGCTGATGGCAGGGGCTGCCGTCGGCACCCCAGCGGAATTCGGCATAGCCGACCATCCGTTCGGTGGCACGGACAATAGCGTGCTGCGGCTAAACGGCGAAACTGACTTTGTCAACGTGCTGTCTTCATCCGACCTCGAGCCCGCATTAGGTGCTTTTTCGGTCTCCGGCTGGATACGCACGAGCAATGTCGCTGGTCGTCGGGACATTGCTGGATCGTACGACGCAATCAATGGTGGTGGATGGAAATTGGAATTGCGACCGCATCCGGCGGGTTATTCTACAAAGCAGTCGTTTGCCTCCGGAACACTGCCCATCGCAGTGGCCACGGGTGACCTTAATGTAGATGGCAAAGTTGATTTGGTAGCGGCAAACTTCTTGGACAACAGCCTTACGATTCAGCTCAATGACACCTCCAAGGGTGCCAGCAGTGTGTCTTTCACTGATAGCGCGGCCATCAGTACCGGGCAGGGCCCCGCCGGAATCGCGGTTGGTGACGTGAATGGAGACGGGCGAGACGATCTGATCTATTCGAACAGTCTTGACAATACCGTTTCCGTGCAACTGAACTTGACCGTGGCCGGAGCACAGTTTCCGACTCTGGCTGACCCTCAGATCTTTCCGGTTGGACTAGGTCCGACCGGGATCACGTTGGCTGACATCAATAATGACGGATTCCTTGACATCGCGGTTACCAATGCCGGTGACGACAGTGTTTCCGTGCTGCTGAATCTAACCGCACCTGGCTCTACGACTTCCCTCTTTACCGAGCAACAAACCTTCCCCGTAGGCTTTGAGCCGATTGCGATCGCGGTCGGTGATTTTAACGGCGATCAAAAGGTGGACATAGTTGCCGCTAACTCCTTCTTCAATAACGTTTCTGTTCTTGACAATACGACGTTGGCGAACAGTCAGATAGCCTCTTTTGCGCCCAAGCAGAACTTCACGGTGGGGCTAGGCCCCTCAGCGATCGTCAGCGTTGACGTCAACAACGACGGCAGGCCCGATCTCGTCACTATTAATGATCAAGACAGAACCGTGAGCGTCTTGTTAAATGAAGCGGCGCAGGGTGAGACGAGCTTTTCCGGGGCGCACACTTTCAGCGTTGGCAATGACGCGATTGGTCTTGCTGCTGATGATCTAAATGGGGACGGTCGACCGGATTTAGTGGTTGGGAATCTTATCGCGACCAGTGGTCAAATCCTGTACAACAAAACTCCGGCAGGCTCGGCTTCCCCAACTGTTTCCGGGCCAATCGCTGTACCATCGGATGTCGGCCCCATCGCGATAGCCATCGCGGATTTCAATGCGGATGATGCGCCAGACCTCTCGTTTGCTAACAGTCTGAATGGTGAAATGGGTGGGACAGTCTCCGTTTCTTTAAACCGCATCGACGGATCGATGTTGAGCGTGAACCTGGAGTCCGATCCACAAGTTGAGGCTGGGCGCTTGCAAGTCGATGATGGAACCGTGCTTGCCATGGATACTTGGTACCATGTTGCCTTTACCTATGACCCGGCCGCCGATGACGCTGGAGACGGCACGGGTGTTGGGACGGTAAAGTTATACGTAAATGGCGAATTGAAGACGACGGCCATTGGTTTGGGCACGCTGCCGAGTACGCCCAATGTGGCCAGTGCGAGCGGAATCAGTTTCAACCTGGGCAACAGCGGAGGGGCTATTCCGATCAAGCCCTTTGCTGCAACGCTGTGCAGCATTTTCACGCGGCAGCTAATTGGCCAAGTTGCGCTAGTTTCTTGCGTTCGTCGGGTTTGAGCTTTCTGATTTTGGGTTCGCCTAATGGCTTCTTGTCAGGATTGTTGGGGCGATACCTAGCTTTCT
>JANSWS010000251.1 GCA_024743355.1 bacterium | reverse complement strand
GGGTAAAGCAAGTCCACTCCGGCCGTAACATCGCTCCGCCGTTGAAACAGATTCGAATCGGCTGCGCAGTGCGCATAGCGTTTTGCTGCGGAGCTTGTTACGAGCCTACTAGAAAACGAGCCTCATTGTGGTTGGCCGCCGCGGACCGACAGTCGAATGCGAAGGACATTTCCGACAACTTATGCATACGGAGGGAGCCGGGGCGGTCCGGGTACTACGGGCATGCCGGGTAAAGCAAGTCCACTCCGGCCGTAACATCGCTCCGCCGTTGAAACAGATTCGAATCGGCTGCGCAATGCGCATAGGCTCCGCCTTGCCGTCAGTGTCGGGCAGCAGAGCTTGTTACGAGCCTACTTTCGCCAAAAATGTCATTTGGGTTGGCCGCCGCGGGCGCGATCTTGAGCTTGCTTGGCACGAGCCTGCTGCTCGGCAGGGGATTCATAAAGACCAATTTGACGCGCCATGGCGCCAATACTCAGCTGCGAATCGTTGGACCAAAACAAGCCGCGATCTTCCGATTCTGAATAGCGAAAGCCGACACGATCGCCAAAGGCTTCGGAGAATGCTTGTCCATTCCGCAAGCCCGTCGACCAAGGCAACAGAAGGTAGCTCAAGTCGATCTCCGACACCAAGGTCTGCGCTGGATCCTTAATCTGTGCAGCAACCAGACCGGTCCCGGGTTCGAAAAAGGAAGCATTGTTGCGAAAGGTCGACGATACCACCCAATATTTGTGGGTCGCCGCATACATCGCTGGCCGCGTTAACTGCGGCGATTGGGTCAAGAACAACACCAAGTCAGCTCCCTTTTCGCCCAATGCCTTCCATCCGTCGGGATATTCCACGTCGTAACAAATCTGTAAACCGACTCGACCAAAGTCCAGATCCATCGTCGGGTAGCCGCGTCCCGGCCGAATCCCTCCTTCAAAGGTCGCGGGCCGACCTTCCACGGCAGGATCCAAAACCGGATGCACTTTGTCGTAGGTGCCGACCAATTGCCCTTTACGATCGATCACGACTGCTGAATTCGTATAGGCCCCGGCCTCATCTTTGAAGATCCCGCCAAACACGATGTAAGTCGCATGTTGCCTGGCCTTCTCGCCGAGCACTTTCAGGATTTGGGAATCCACATCAACGGCGACTTCCGCCGCGTTACCTCTTTTCCCTGCGGTCACCGCGTATTCAGAGAACAGTGCAAGATCCAGAGACCTGCCGTACCTCTGCTTCGAGTCCTGAACCATCTCGTCCACCAGACGTTCCATCTGCTGCAGACGCTGCTCCAGGCCGGGGTAGTTGCTATACCAGGGGGTCATGGTGGTGCCAATGATCACCTTGCGCGGCAGTAGTTCGTGACGAGCAACCTCGGGACCGACCTGCTGAGCATGAAGCAGTTGGAAGAAGTTGGCAACCAACAGGAACAGAAGCGAGGCATGAAGAACAACACGACACGACGACATACGAAAGTCCCTCTGAGATCCGTAGGATTGATCGATTAACAACTGTCACCCTTCTCTCTGCGAAAGTTGCGGAAAAACGCTACTTTCGCGGGAGCGAAAGGCGACTATCAGACGCTAATTGATTGAACGCAACTTAGACCTAAGTTGACGGTTGAAAAATTAGAACAGGCCGGTTCAAAGCAAAGCGAGGCTGTTCTTTGAGCGTACAAACTATGGGAAAGTCGATCGAAGGTTCATTCTGGACTGGCTCCATTTATGCCCATTGCCTCCGAAATACTCAGACGTTGAAAATCAATTCGATCATATCGAGAATTCTGCCGATCTCCAGCTTCATAGACGATTCCAATATGCTCTGGCCGTAGCCAGACCATGTCGCTGTACGCAGCGGGCCCGACGTGGACTAAAGCTCCGTCATGCCAGGTAGCTGCCGCATCCCGTGAAAAGCGGATTCTCAGATCACTGCGTCCCGCTCCACTGGGACCATCTTCGTCGGGTCCGGAGAAAAGCACCAGGCTGTTTACTTGATCGCCATTTGCCAGGTCCACTCGCAGCAATGCACCCTGCACCACAGGTGGATCCATGGGTGCAAGCAAGGGTTCAAAGGCGGCGAAGCTGGAATTGTTTGGGCGCACAAAAGACTCACCACCGTCGATGCTAAAGGCCGCCCCACGATTTCCGGGGGCTCTCCCCTTCTGATCTCTGGTACTTAAATAGAGTCGCCCATCGGCCAATTCCACCACGGTGGTCTCATTCGCATTGAGCCCGTCGTCGTAGCTTGCATCCACGGCCCCCAATCGCCAAGTCTGCCCGTGATCGTCGCTTAAAATCAGTTGCGCGCCCATGTCACCTTGGTCAGCGCCATCTATGCCGATGCGATGGTCGGCTGGAATTACCAGACGTCCTCGGTGCGGTCCCGATTGAAGTTGAATAGAATGCACGGGCCCGGTCGCGTACCAGCCCCACGGTTCAAGCTTTACCGATTCCGTGATCTCGCGACGCGGCGACCAACTTTGACCATGATCGTCACTGTAAGTCACAAAGACGCGGTCATTTTCCACCGTGAAGGGCAGCCAGATGCGGCCAGGATTCTCAACATCCAGCAAATCGACGACAGGTGCAGGATTACCAACGGTGATGGGGACAGTTGCCTCTTGGTAAAGGTCCTGAAAGTCATCGTTGTCTAGAACCAAATCCATCGGCCCCCAAGTCGCTCCGCCGTCCGATGAACGACGCAGGACGAGATCGATGGCGCTCGCATCCCCACCCTCGCGGGCTTCGCAAAAGACCAGGATGTCGCCATTAGCGGCTTGGATCGTAGCCGGAATGCGAAACACGTTGTAGCCATCGCCGTTCTGAAACAAAGTAACTGTTTCGCCGGCCAGCGAGGATCCGCTTATCGCGACGCATGCCCCATAGACGACCGATACGCCAAATACTGCGGACCAGAGTAGCGAATCGAAACGCATGCGACTCGGGCGGAGCATCTCAAGATGCCTCCACTTCCCAACCCTTGCGATACTCTTTGCTGAGCAGTTTCTGTGCTGCTTCATTGTCCGCCTCCAGTTCCGGTCCATTCCAATGAAAGGCAACGCCGCTTCGATAGGCCACGTTCCCCAGCAAGACGGTCTCCGTCAGTGGGCCCGAATCATCAAAGTTGCAGGTCGTCGGCGAATCATCGCGACACGCCTTAAGCCATTCCAGATGGTGACCAATCGAATCGGGAATGGACTTCGGCGGCGGCTCAAAGGCTGCGAACTTGGATTCGGGGAAAAGCTCGTAACTCCCGTAGTCGGCAAACATCATGCCTTCGCTGCCGATGAATATGACGCCGTTTCTTTTCACCTCGACCCCATTGATACGAGTCGGAATCATATTCCCGTCGTACCAGGTCAAATTCAGCCCCGAATGGAGCTGATTGGCGGGGAACTTGAATTTTGCCTTCATCCCCAACGGCGCGGTCTCCGCATGTACAGGCGGCCCCTCCGCTTCGACATACACGGGGTACTTCAAGTCCAGGGCCCAAAAAGGCAGATCGATATAGTGACAGCCCATATCTCCCAAGGTGCCCTGACCAAAATCCCACCAACGTCGCCACTCGGCGGGATGATATCTCTCCGATGCATAAGGTCGTTCTGGAGCCGGCCCCAGCCACAGATCCCAATTCAGATGTGGCGGCGGCGTTTCCGCTTTCTGGGGACGCTCACCGCCTCCCCATCCCTTGCCCACCCACACATGCACATCGGAAATCTCTCCAAGGGCACCTGAACGAATCACTTCCACGACTCGACGATAGTTGTCACCGGCATGAATCTGCGTACCCATTTGAGTAGCCACGCCGGCCTTTCGCGCTGCCTCGGTCAGAATTCGCGCCTCCTGAACCGTGTGCGTCAGCGGCTTCTCACAATAGACGTGTTTGCCAGCTTGAATCGCTCGCAGCGATGCTGGAGCATGATGGTGATCGGTGGTTCCCACCACCACGGCATCGATTTGATCGCCCATCTGGTCCAGCATCGCGCGATAGTCGTCGAAGGGTTTCGCGTCTGGAAATTCGACCAGCTTGGCATTCAAATACCGACTGTCGACATCGCAGAGTGCAACGATCGACTCGTGTCCGACACCAGCAATATCAGCAGCCGCCCGATGGGCAGTCCCAATACAGGCTACATTCAGCTTTCCGTTGGCGGTGACAACTTCCGAACGCGCGGTACTGGTGAAATAGCCCACGGCGGCTACCTGAGCAGCCGATTGCGTCACAAATCGCCGTCGATCCAAAGCTTTGCTATGCGATCTCGATCCCATCGAAACATTTCTCCTTGGTTACTGCACTTCGCACATCGTGACTACATCAATTCGCACATAGTGGCTGGGAAGGTAGGCCCCTCACCGGCCGCTGAGACGTCCGACTCTCCCGAGGGAGAGTTAGTAGCCGCAGCGACCAATGAGACGTGTCGATAAAATACCCAAGCGGCGGTTATTCCGTCTTTGCCCATTGCTCATATAACACTGCAATCTGAGCTTGCTCATAGTCCCCGGGGTGAAAGACGAAACGATGCTTGAAGGTCAGGCTCTCGCCCTTCAACAACAGGTGGTCGCCTAAATGGGCATCATTGCTTTCTTCAAAGTGGTGAATCCCAAATGGGTTCGCGGATAACAATCCATATTCGCGGGCGTGCCACCAAGTCGGATGTCGAAAATTGGTAGGGTGATCAAACATGGCAATGCCCACGGTGTGACCATCGACTTCTCCCCAGTAATCGATCCAAGGCGACCTCTTGCCCCAGATCTCTTGTTCGCGAACTCCCTCGGCATTGATTGCTTTTCCAGTAGCCACTGGACCTGAAATGCGCAGCCGGGGATTCATGCGAATTCCCATTTGTCCGTCCTTGTTGTCTCCAAACTGAACCCGCCCTTCGGAAGCGTGATAGGTCACTTCGTAGTCGATGAAGCGAAGGGGCCCCTGAGCGGCAAAGCTGATTTTGCGTGAATCAGTTGCGATCAAACCACCTTGTTTGCCGATGAGCCGATTGGTACACAGAATCGAATTCCCTTCGATCCGAATGGAATCCTGTACGGTCGTCCCGGCCGATTCCCCTGAGTGCCAGAAGCTCTCGCCACCAACTTCCATGTGCCCGAACCAAATGGATTTGTGGTGTGGATGATCCTGCTTTTCGTCTGGGTTGTCTTGGCGCATGGGATAATCACGCGTCATACGTATTCCGTAGGGACCGATTACCGGGTAGAGGATCGGCTTTTCGTAACCGGCAAAGATGTATTCGGTAAACAGGTCTCCATCGATGGTTACCGTTACACGGTCAGCCTTCTGCTCCAATACGATCTCAGCAGCTTTGTTCGCTTGATCCTTCTGACCAGCATCCTGCGCCGACGCAAGGCCATAGGCCAAGAAAGAAATGAACATCAGGGAAAGAGGTCGGAGCATTCAGCACTCTCCTGTGATAAGGGGTAGGATATCGCGGCTTTTTGCAGTTAATCGACGGGCGTTTTTTTTTGGCAAGTGGATGTACCACGCTCAGGCGAGCGGAGCTAACTTTGCAAGGATGTTCCACACTCTGGCGAGCGTAGCTACGTTCGCAGGGATGTTCCCCGCTCTGGCGAGCGTAGCTACCTTCGCAACGATGTTTCACGCTCTGGAGAGCGTAGCTACCTTCGCCAGAAGGTGGATTGCCAACCTAGTCTCACCTGTAGATTGTGAGACTCCGGTCGTCTATTGTAACGCTATCTCACCCCAAATGCTGGAACCTCAAGGTTAGGAATCCGAGATGTCCACAAAACTCTCCTTTGCCCTCCGTCGACAGTTTCTTTCCGCTTTTCTCATGGCTTTGCTGCTGACTAACTTGGCGAGCGTTATTAATGCTCAAAAGTTCGAGCCCAATTACGATGAAAGCAAGGTTCCCGCCTACGACCTGCCACCTCTGTGGGATGACACGACGGCTGCAGCCGACGACTTTGCGGCTGCCTGGGACGGTCGTCGCTTAGAGCTGTTGGGCCTGTTCGCCGAACAGATGTATGGCCAGCAGCCAACAGAGGCTTTCCAGGTGTCTTGCGAAAAAATGGAATCAGGCGAATCTCTGAACGGAAAAGCACTGCGACAGCAGTATCAGGTAAATATTGAAACCGCTGCAGGCAAACACTCATTTGATCTTCTGGTCTACACGCCCAAGCTTTCCGAAGGCGCGGTGCCGGCATTTCTGGGCTTAAACTTTTATGGCAACCACACCGTAGCGGGCGACCCTGAAATTCGCATCACGAAATCATGGTGTCGCGCTACAGCAGACAAGGGTGTCGTCGACAATCGAGCTACGGAAGCGGGCCGATCAACAAGTGCGTTGCGGTGGCCGATTGAAATGATCGTCGATGCCGGATACGGTGTGGCCACCGTCTACTGTGGCGATATCGACCCCGATTATGACGACAATTTCCAAAATGGAGTTCACACTCTTTTCCCCGATCACCGTCCGGGTCCACAAGCTCCGGATCGTTGGGGCACGATCTCAGCTTGGGCTTGGGGATTATCACGAGCACTTGACTGCTTAAGCCATAACGTGGACGAAGTGGATGGCAGTCGAGTCGTCGTCATAGGTCATTCCAGATTGGGCAAGACCTCGCTGTGGGCGGGAGCCACCGATGAACGCTTTGCCGGTGCCATCTCGAACGATTCCGGTTGTGGTGGCGCCGCGCTCAGTCGAAGGGCCTTCGGCGAAACGGTCGAAAGGATCAACACTTCGTTTCCCCATTGGTTCTGTGGCAATTTCAAGCAATACAATCGCAATGAGAACGCGCTGCCCGTCGATCAACATCAATTGATCGCCCTGCTCGCCCCCCGACCCGTCTATGTGGCCAGCGCCTCACAGGACGAATGGGCCGATCCGAAGGGCGAGTTTCTTGCCGCCAAGACGGCGAGCGCAGTCTACGAAAAACTGGGAAGCAAGCCTTTCGCATTGAACGCGTTTCCGCAGCCCGGAGAAGGAGCTTTGGGCACCGTCAGCTATCACTTGCGCGAGGGAGAGCACGATATCAACACTTGGGATTGGGAACGCTATCTGAAGTTTATGCAGACTGAGGTTGACCGTTAGGTTACGCTTGCCAAGTGACCTGGAGGAAGGCTAGCTCGGGATCGAAATCGTTGTTCGTACCAAAGAGGTGTTCCGTACAAGCTGCAGAGGCTCGCTTGGAGGAGCGTAGCGCGGGAAACAATGCTTACCGCCAAAGTCCACTGTTGTTCAATCGACCGATTCGACGAACCACCCGGCAGGCGGTACGTACTAACAGGCGTTTCACAAGTAGGTCCCGCTTGCCGAGCGGCGATCTGGATGAAGTGCGAAACGGATACCGAAGCGATCGCTCTCGGCGAACGTTGGATAGCCGATCACGAATTGCCATCTACGAGCATGTTGGGAAGGCTTCCGTGCCTCGAAAGACCACCCGCTGGCCGACACCAGCGCGACGAACCACCCGGCAGGTGGTACGTACTGCAGGAATCAGGCCTGCAAGCAGGGCTCAAGATCTTTGTTCGCTGGGGATGAGCTAGTTTGCGTCAGGAAATCGCCGTTCAGTCCCAGGTCCGGAATGAGCTGTTTGCAAGTGATGCGTGATGACTCGTAAATCACCGGCAGACCGCTACCGGGATGCGTTCCTCCACCGACCAAATAGACGCCCTCTAGGTCTTCAAAGCGGTTGTGCGGGCGTTTGTGTAGCATCTGACCGAGATTGTGCGCCAAGTTGAAAGTCGCACCACGGTATAGCCCAAAGTCTTCTTCCCACGTTCGCGGTGTAATGATTCGCTCGGTAACGATCCGCGAGCCAACGTCTCCCAAGCCCTCTTTCGCCAATTGCTTGAGCGCTAGTTCTCGATAGCGTGACGTGGTGGCTTCATCCCAAACTATGTTCTCATGCGCATGAGGAACGGGCAGCAAGACGTATAGCGTACTACAGTCTTGTGGCGCTAAACTGGAATCGGTCACACATGCATTCTGCACGTAAAAGCTGGGATCCTCCGGTAACACAAAGTCCTGCTCGATTTCTCGCAGATTGCGTTCATAGTCCGGAGCAATATGGATCGTATGGTGGGGTAAATCAGGGTAGCTGCCTTGAATTCCCAGATACATCATGAACGTCGAACAGGAAAACTTCTTCGTTCGAATTTTCTCGTCTGTCCATCGCCGTCGAAGCTTGTCGGGCACCAGACGTGTCATCGCGCCGGCAAAATCCGCATTGATGATTACCGCGTCCGCGTCGAAGCTTTCCTCCTGGGTGTGGACTTGTGTGGGCCTGCGACCTTGGAAGCTGAACCCCGTAACCGGCTGCCCCAGGCGCAGATCAACTCCCATGGACTGTGCAATTTCGGCCATCCGCTTACTGACCTGCCCACAACCTCCCATGGGATGAAAAACGCCGTACTCGTATTCCAAGAACGACAAAATTGAGAACAAGCTGGGACAGCGCATGGGCGACATCCCCAGATATTTGGACTGGAAGGAAAAAGCGATGGCCAGTCGTGGATCCTTGAAGTAGCAGCTCAATTCAGCGTGCAACGACCGCCACGGCTTGACGCTAGGAGCTGCCGCTAGCACATCCAAGTTCATCAAGTCCCACACGTTCTCGAAGGGTGACTCCAGGATGGGACGAAACTTGCGCAGTTTTTCGCGATTATCGTCCATGTAGCGGCGAACTGAACCGCGGTCGGCCGGTGACAGCTGGGAGACTTGTCGCTCCATTTCATCGATATTGGGAGTGGCATCCAGCCGTCCTCCGGCACCGAAACTGACACGGTACTGGGGGTCTAGCCGCCGCATAGGGATCTCATCCATCAGATCGAAGCCCACCGAGGCAAAGATCTCCTGCAATACCCGTGGGTACAGAAAGAAGGTCGGGCCAATGTCGAATTTGAAGCCGTCTTGGTCAAAAGTCGCCGTGCGACCTCCCACCCAATCCTGCCTTTCCAGAATCGTGACGTCCGCGCCCGCTTTTGCCAACTGCATCGCCGAGGCTAAGCCTCCGGGCCCCGCTCCAACGATGACTACTTTCTTCGCCATGAATTTGGGCTTCCTATCAATTCAATTCCAGTATTTGGTCACAGCCAAGATCACCCAGCGAATTTCGTTCGGGCTTTCCTGCCCCCCACGTTTCTTGAGCTTTCGGCCGCGCATTATAGGTTAAAGGCTAGTTCTAGCGTCAGGTTGCTTTGGTTCCAAACCAGTGTTTGCCACAAGATTGCTATTGCCAGCAGCTCAAGCTCTGGTCACAAGCAGGAGGCTACCTTGAGGCCGCCCGAGAAGTTCATCCCGTGGCGATCGCGAGAATCTCTGCATCTGCCTCCTTTGGCGAGAATATCCTCCGGTTCCAGACTCCGTACATTCGCAGGCGGATCTGTTAGTAATAATTGGCTACCATAGGTTACTTGCAACCGAGGCATGCCAGGATCCATGTGAATGGCTTCGACGAACCCCTATCAACCACCACAACGCGGAGATATCTCTCCCTCGCAGACGGGCGCTTTCTTTGTGTTGGCCCTGTTTTTCGGCATCCAAGTCAAGGTATTCGTGGCCCTGGTGATCTTCCTGCCCGAATACGGCTTAGCCCTGGGCGTTGACTTCGTGTTTTTGTGCTGGTGGGTTGCAGCTTGGAGCAAGGCAATGATTCTGCGTCCCATTTCGCAACGGCCATTTACCCTGGCGGAAACCTGGGTCGGCCTGACCGTATGTGGCATGATCCATTGCTTGACCTGGCTAGCCTAGGACGATCCCAAATCACTCTGCTGCTTTCTACCGGAGTCCTCACAGCATGAGACGCATAACAATTCTCTTGATTCTTCTCCTGCAATTCTGGTTCTCCCCTGCGGCATTTACCGAAGAGGCAACATCATCATCACTGGATGAGTATGCGGATTCTTCTCAAGACTGCACGTCTCTAGTGCAGTCGCTGGTCGATGGTGGGAGCAAGCTCATCATCTTTCCAGCCGGTACATTCATCTTTGCCGAAACGGTCGAAATCGATCTCAGAAGAACAGGTTATTGCGAGATTCGCGGCAGTGCCGCAACACGCATCATCATGCAGGGTCAAGGACCGGCTTTTTCGTTTCGTGGCTCGCACTTCAAGTCGGCAGACCCGAAGGGCTTTGCACCAGCGATCTGGGACCATGAACGCTTTCCAGTGGTACGTAATCTCGCCATCGAGGGGGGAAACTCGAACGCCGATGGAATAGCCGCCACCGGTACCATGCAACTTACAGTGTCGCAGATACACCTAAGAAAACTAAGGCATGGCATTCATTTAAAGGAAAACAATCGCAATCTGATCATCAGCGATTGTCACATCTACGAAAACTCAGGCATCGGCATCCTGTACGATAACGTCGACCTGCACCAATCCAACATTCTGGGCTGCCATATTAGCTATTGCGATCAAGGAGGTGTCGTGAGTCGCGGCGGCAATGTCAGAAACATTCACATCACAGGTTGCGATTTGGAAAGCAACATGTCGGCTGAGCAATCTCCTACAGCCAACATATTCATTGACTGTCGAGGCAGCGATTATGGAACTGCCGAAGTGGCGATCACCGGCTGCACCATTCAGCACAATGATGACGGCCCGGATTCGGCCAACATTCGGATCATTGGTAGCAGCAATGCGAACGGCGAGGGCAGAATCAGACAGGAAGGGCACATCACCATCACCGGAAATGTGCTAAGCGATGTCGACCACAACATCTGGCTTGAGGCCTGCCGAGGAGTCACTGTCACTGGAAATACGTTTTGGATGGGCTTTGAACACAACCTATTGGCCGAAGGCTGCTCACATCTGGTAATTGGCCCCAACAACTTTGATCGCAACCCGCGCTATGATTACGGGAATTCCCTGGACGCCAAGAACCGGCTCGTTTTCAAGAACTGTCGCGACAGTACGCTTGCCAATTTGCACATCGCGCATGTGAAGAGCGGGTTTGCGGGTTTATCCTTGGTGGACTGTGACCGTCTGCATGTAACCGGGCTGACGATTCTGGACTGCGAACTCGCCATGGAGCTCATCCGCGTGTCGAGGAGCCGTATCTCTGACTGTCTGATTCGGGACGACCGCCAAGGTGCGACGACTCCCATGATTGCCATCACAGAATCCGTGTCCAATCAAGTCGACGATTCCATCGAATCTCTGACGCCGCTCGAATAATTGCCGATTCACGGCAAATCGCGGATGCCACCCCAGTCTTCTGAGGCGGTTTCGTCCGAGCGCCGTTCGATAGAGTAAAGCGGCCCAGACCACCTTCTGGCGAAGGTAGCTACGCTTGCCAAAGCGTGGTTCGATAGATCAGACCAGCACAAACCACCTTCTGGCGAAGGTAGCTACGCTGTAGCCGTTCAAGCTCCGCGTGGCGGAGCCCGATAGTCCGCTGGCCAGGTCTTTGGTTTTTCGT
>JANSWS010000719.1 GCA_024743355.1 bacterium | reverse complement strand
TGTGGCAACAAATCTTCAATGGGATTGTCCCGCTGGGGAAAGACGGCCGTTCCCTGGGAACTGGCTGGCAGGAACGCGGAACTCCAGTTCTTCGGGCCGTTGCTTGCGAAGCCACGGTGATCGGGAAGCACAACGAACGTCGGCAGGTTGTCGTTAATCGAACCGAGCGCATAGCTGACCCACGCTCCCATGCCGGGAAAGCCGGGGCGCTGGAACCCGGTTGCCTGCAGATAGGTCGCCTGCGAATGGACTCCGGTCTTGCCAACCATGTTGTGGACAAACGCGATGTCGTCCACACATTCACCGAGAGGTGCAACGACTTCACTGAGCATCTTGCCGGATTCGCCGTAGGGGGCGAACTTGAAGGGCGACTTCATCCACGGCCCCAGTCCGTTCTGAAATACCTCGACATGTTCGCCAAAGTCGGATGCTTCTCCGTGATGCTTCTCCAGCAGCGGTTTATAATCCCACAAATCGATATGACTGGCCGCTCCCGCCATGAAGAGCTGGACAACTCGTTTGATCCGCGGCGGATGGTGGAGTGTTTGCATCGCTGCTGAGTCAGCTGCCGTCGAATGCTGATGCAGCATTGAAGCCAGCGCGAGTGCGCCAAAGCCGCTGCCGGCCTGTGAAAGAAAGTGGCGTCGGTTAATCATTGTGTGGAATCTCCATTCGCTCAGGCAGCCTTGGCCGTTGTCTATTTGTTTAACGAATCAGTTCAATCCAGATACACAAACTCGCTCAGGTTAAGCATAAAGCGACATAAATTGGTGAGGCCGTGTTGACGGGCAAAGTCGGTGAACTCCCGATGTTCTTCCGGTTCCGGACGTCGCTGAGTAGTCAGTTGCATGGCAAGATCGACCTGATCTTCCAACGCTGTAGTCTGCTGCTTAAGTCGCTGAGCAAAGCGTTCGGCCATGACCAGATTGAACCGGTTATTGAGCAGCGACAGCGCCTGCAGCGATGTTAGGGTTTCGTTCCGTCGAGGAGTGCTTTGCGACGAATCGGCACAGTCAAGTGTGGTCATCCACGGGTTCGGCTGCGACCTGACGATGAAGCGATAGATGCTGCGCCGATGTGAAGCCGGGTTGCTGGGATCGAACTTGTGGTACTCGTAGTGTGGCGAATGCTGTGGGTGTTCGAGTTCAAAGAGATAGAAGCCCGGACCACCCGCCGATGGATCGAGTGCACCACTGACGGAGAGAATGGAATCGCGTATTTCTTCGGCTTCCAGACGCCGGCGATTCATTCTCCACAGATATTGATTGCTGCCGTCGATCGCCGCGTTTTGTTCGTTGTTGTCTGATGATTGCCGGTAAACGCTGCTGGTCACGATCAGCCGATGCAGTGCTTTGAACGATTGGCCGCCATCGCGAAATTCGCAGGCCAGCCAGTCAAGCAATTGGGGATGAGTCGGTTCGGCTCCCATCCGTCCGAAGTCATTCGGCGTCGTGACGATGCCCTGTCCGAAGTGATACTGCCAGATGCGATTTACAATCGAACGCCAGACCAGCGGGTGATCCGGTCGCGTCAGCCAGCGAGCCAACTCCGCGCGACGCTGTGACTCGGAAAGACCGCTTTCGAGTTGCCAGTCTGCGTCCGGCGAAAGAGGAAGAACACACGGTGCGGCTTCAACCCCCGGACGCTGAACCTCGCCGCGCTGCAGGACATGAATCGGTCGAGGCTTACCTTCGGTCGGCTTGAAGCTGCCTTGTGGTGCGAAGTGCGTTGCCGCCGCATAAACCAACTTTCCCGACGGCAGCGCCTTAATCGCTGTTTCTGCTTCGGCA
>JANSWS010000804.1 GCA_024743355.1 bacterium | reverse complement strand
GTAATTTGGCGTTCACTCGAAACCCTCCGTTGAGTCGGTAGATTGAAGTCTTGGTAACCTCCAATACACCCATAAAACGCCGAGGGTTTTCGAGTTTTTCTCTTTTTTCTAAATCAGGCGCTCGCTTGATTGAGGTCTAGTCCTGGATCCGACGGTGGGTAAAGGGATAACTGGTAACGATTGCGGTAATCAGCGTCTGTGCCCGATAGCCGTCTTGAGCGATCTCCCGCATCAACTGATCCACTACGATCTCGTCGTAACCTTCCAGCTTTCGACATAAGGCATAGGCTAACAGTTTCTCCACCAAATTGCGAGAAAAGTCATCGAGGCGTCCGGCGATCACAGCCTTCAATTCCTGAGGGCTGGAAAAACTTTTCCCGCCCGGAAGTACACCTGCGGCATTAATGGGTTCACCGTTGTCATCCAAGTCTCGCCAACGGCCGATGGCATCAAAGTTCTCGAGACCAAAACCAATTGGATCGAGTAACTGATGGCAATTGGCACACACGGGATTGGAGCGGTGCAATTCGGTCCTTTGGCGCAACGTCAGATTGGCGATCGACTGCTGGTTCTGATCCTCTAAAGCCGGAACTTCTGGCGGGGCGGGTGGAACATGATCACCGAGAATTTGCTCCAGCACCCACACCCCGCGATTAACGGGGCTCGTACGATTGGGAAAGGAGCTAGCCGCCAAGACCCCGGGCATTCCCAAAACACCTCCCCGATTCGCATCGGTCAATCTCACTTTCCGCATCTCAGTCCCGCTGATCGTCTCCTGCAGGCCGTAGACTTCTGCCAGATTCTTATCAACAAAGGTATAGTCGCTGTCAATGAAATTGGCGACACTCAGATCCTCACGCACAATACTTTCGAAGAATAGCCGCGATTCATCGTACATCGACTGACGCAATCGGCTGGTCATTTCCGGAAACTTCGTGTTATCGAAAACCTTGCTCTGCAAACCCCCGACTCCAAGCCACTGTGCACCAAAGCCATCGAATAATGCACGCGAGCGAGGATCTTGCAGCATGCGTTTCACTTGAGCTTTCAGAATCGTTGGCTCATGCAGCTTGCCTGAATCCGCCAGCCGCATCAGCTCATCATCGGGCATTGTGGCCCACAGCAGGTAGGACATGCGGGAGGCGAGCTGATAGTCGTCG
>JANSWS010000780.1 GCA_024743355.1 bacterium | reverse complement strand
CGGAAAATGTTGCGTGAAGCATTTTTGAGCGATCTACAATCGGCCGCTGATCTACCAAAAATCCGCGACCGATTCGAAAGACTACTGGCACTCGCGGCCTAAACCTAAACGGCTAAACAGCTAATCCCCTAAAGTGCAGTCCTACAATCCAAGGATGAATAACTCCGCCTCACTAACGATTGCCGACTCGAACGCCGCGGTAGGTCAGGGCAGGTCCACCGCTTGCCAGGCGTTTAACAAGTTGCGGCAAGTCGTTCACGTGCCCCAAGAAGACCAGAGCATCGCCCGCCTGGAGAACCGTCTCCGCATCGGGGTGAAGCACGCAAGAGCCGTCCGCGCGGCGGAGCCCTACCGCCAATAGACCTTGCTGATTCTTCAACTCCACGTCGGATATGCGAGAGTCGACCAAGGGCGAGCTGGCATCAATGACCACTTCGTTGAACTCCAGACCAAGTTCCTTCAACTCGGGAACCATATCCGCTCGCTCGGAGATTTGAGATAGCAGTTCTTCGGCGGCTGGGCGAATGATGAGCTGGGCCACCTTCTGTGCGCCAATGGCAGTCGGCAAGACCACGCGATTGGCGCCGCAGCCCAACAACTTCTTTTCCGTACGAGGATTTTCGCCTCGGGCAATGATCACAAGATTGGGATTCATCTCCCGCGCGGTAATCGTCACAAAAACATTGGCCGAGTCTTGGGAAAGCACGGTTGCGAGCATGGACGCGCGGCGAATTCCAGCCTTGTCCAGGACTTCCTCTTCCGTGGCGTCCCCATGAATCACCAGATAGCCCTGGTCGTCCTCCAAGCCTTGGAGCCGATCGATGGTGGAATCGATGGCTACAAATGGCTTGCCGGCAGCATGCAACTCCTTGGCCAAAATGGACCCGAGCCTTCCCATGCCGCAAACGATAGTGTGTCCTTGCAGTCGTTCGATCCCGCGAGTCATGCGACGTGCCCCCAAAGCCTTGTTGAGTTCCCCATCGATCAGCAGCTGGATAAAGCCGCCAACGGTATAAATCACCGCTGCATAACCGCTAACGATGACCACGATCGTCAGCGCGCGAAGCGCGTTGGATTCGATCGGTTGTACTTCGCCGTAGCCAACTCCGAAAATCGTGATGATGACCATATAGATGGAATCGGCCAATTCCCAGCCGGCAGCCATGTAGCCGGCGACCGCAGCCACACAGATCACGGTAAACACGGCTACCCCAACCAGCATCTTGCGAAAGGGACTGGAAGCCCCAATGCGATTCTTGACCTGTTCGAAACGTGATTCTGAAACGCCGGAGCTCATTCGAAAACTCTCGATGCGAAGTGAGCAAACTCT
>JANSWS010000772.1 GCA_024743355.1 bacterium | reverse complement strand
CAAATATGTCCGTCCAAGGTCTGATGAGGACCCAAAAAGAACTGCCAGGAAGATGACGGGCAGGAAAATGCATTCGCAAGAATGCTACCTGCCCCCGCAATCTTTGCCACGAGCACCGGACAACAAGGTGGCTGATGCGCACGACGGAGATTGATTCTCATTCATAGCGGCCACAACTCACCGGCATTCGGCTATCATGTCGACTCGCAGATTGCGGCCCCAGTGGATTCCTGCTTTTGCAGAAACTCGTTGCGTTTGCTTGATATTTCGTCGACTGGAATACCGTGCTCCGGTCTGGGGCAACGATCTACCCGATAACGATGACTTCGGCAACGATGACTGCGACAACGATTAAACGCGATACTCAGCACACGAGCCGACCGGTTTTGTGGCATGCATCCACCACCCCCAAAAGACTCCTCAGCTAGGATGAGAAATTGGCACTCACGATCTTTTCTTTCTTACTTTTTACCGGCCTGGTGGCCTTTCTGACTTGGTTGATCACGCGAAACGACGACCATAAATCAACCGGCGGTTATTTCCTGGGCGGACGCTCGCTGACGTTTCCGTTAATCGCCGGCTCATTGCTTCTGACGAACTTATCGACCGAGCAAATGGTGGGGCTTAATGGAGCAGCCTTCACAGACGGCTTATGCGTGATGGTCTGGGAGGTAGTATGTGTACTGGCATTGGTCTTTATGGCCTGGTTCTTTTTGCCGAGATTCTTGAAAAGTGGCGTGGCGACAGTCCCCGAGTACTTGGAGATTCGCTTTGACCATCAGACACAAGTTATCACTAACATTATCTTTCTAGTGGCTTACGTTGGCATCCTGTTACCCATCATTCTCTACACGGGCGCCACCGGAATGATGGGCATTCTCAATGTCCCGGCCATGCTGGGCGGTTTGCCCACAAACCTTGGTTTGGATGCTGAAACCACGTCGCTGTGGTTGATCGTGCTCATGGTGGGGATCATCGGATCGATCTATGCCTTGTTTGGCGGACTTCGCACCGTTGCCGTTTCGGATACGTTGAATGGAATCGGCCTGTTTGTTGGCGGTTTTTTGATTACCGGTTTTGCCCTGTCACAGCTTGGCGGCGAAGGCGGGATGTCGGCGGGTGCCCAGTTGATTTGGCAGGAGCAACGCGAGCGTTTCAACTCGGTGGGCGGTGCGAATTCGTCGGTCCCCTTCGGGACGATATTCTCAGGCATCTTCCTGCTGAATCTTTTTTACTGGACAACCAATCAGCAAATTATCCAACGCACCTTCGGTGCTAGTAGCTTGGCTGAAGGACAGAAAGGGGTGCTGCTAACCGGCGCGCTCAAACTGCTGGGCCCTTTGTATCTGGTGATTCCCGGAATGCTCGCCTATTCAATGTT
>JANSWS010000168.1 GCA_024743355.1 bacterium | reverse complement strand
CTGTTCGCCAATGAAAGTGGTACGTGAGCTGGGTTCAGACCGTCGTGAGACAGGTCGGTCCCTATCTGCCGTGGGCGTTCGAAACTTGAGGAGATTCAACTTTAGTACGAGAGGATTTGGTTGGACGTAGCTCTGGTGTACCAGTTGTCACGCTCGTGGCACGGCTGGATAGCTAACTACGGAAAGGATAAACGCTGAAAGCATCTAAGCGTGAAGCCCGCTCCAAGATTAGGTTTCGTAATCCGCCATTGGCGGAGTAAGTCCCCTGGAAGACTACCAGGTTGATAGGTCAGATGTGTAAGCACGGTAACGTGCTCAGCTTACTGATACTAACGGACGAAAACTTGACCATCGATATTTTGCACTCTCGATGGTTCGTAATGCATCACGTGCGTTCGACGCACACCAGCGTATGCCAATTTACCAATCAACAAACACAGGCCCGTGCGGGCGTATAGGCCGCACCGGTCTTTCCGGTGACCATATCTGAAAGGTTATACCTGTTCCCATCCCGAACACAGAAGTCAAGCTTTCAGAGCCGATGATAGTGCCCACCAGTGCGAAAGTAGGTATTGCCGGTCTTTTAAAAGCCTCCCAGACATTGTCTGAGGAGGCTTTTTTTGTTTTCCCACCACCTCTCTTCCCCGTCGCAGAATGAAAAGCCGCTGGGCTTCACCCTGAATCGCAACAAAAAGGCTGAGAAGGGTTCGTGCGGAAACGCCACATGTTGCCAAGTTCCCTCATGCAGCTGCGGGCCGACTGTAGCGTCTGGACTACCCCAAAGGCCTGTCAGCGGATACACCAACCTCAACCAATTCTCTACGCCGCATAAACCAAGCCGGTCCTGCCGATGGACTCGAAAGCAAGCGGCCCCTTTTTCGAATTTCTGTGACAGGCGCCAGCCAAGTCTGCTGCTAACGATTCCACCAATCGTGCCGCTCAACAAGTAGACTCCTTAAAGCGAATCATCGTCATAAAACGCAAAGGCGGGACACGTTCCCTGCTTTCCCCAGCTTTTGCATCGAGCATTCGAGCAAGGTCACGAAGCGCAGCGCATGTTTACTTGGCTCCGGCGGCGTTTACCAGCTGCCACGACCTGTCTTTGAAGTACAACACGCTGACGATCATGTTCCCCCCAAAATCCATTCCGTTTCGCTTTCGCATCTTCCTCCGCTGCCAAATGGCAGCGGTTTGCGCGGCCTGCTTCGTGAGCCTCGCCCCGGCGCAAGCGGCCTTGGTAGTGGAGTGGGACTTTTCTGATAATCGCGGTGTGACCCTGACCGAATCGAGTTCTGCTGCCGATGCTCGCATCCGCGGTGGCGTTTTCTATCGAGGCAGCGGACTGAGTGCTGTCCGCTCAGGCAGCTCGATGAGCTCTTCTGGTTGGGGCAGCCAAAGTAGTGCTGATTTTCTTGCCTTTGGATTTGAAGTCGAGCCCGGCCATAGCGTAAGCCTGCAGAACTTGCAGATCCGCACGCTTTCCAGTTTGCTCGGGCCCGGAACCATGGGCCTCTATTATTCGGGAGACGGCTTTGGCGTTCCGCTTTACACCGTTCGACAACCCCTGTTCGGTGTGGCCGATAACGACGTTGACCTGTCGGCACTTGGCCCGTTGACGGGTTCCGTTGAATTTCGCTGGCAGGAGATTGGCAACAACAGTGTCGCCGATTTCGTTCCAACTCAGGACTTTGGCAGATTCACGGTGGCTAATTTTCAGAACCGCTTGCCGGTGCGATTGAACGGCACCATCAGTAGTGCCATTCCCGAACCATCTGCCTCAGCATTGATGTTCGGACTCTTGCTGTGCAGACCGTTCCGACGTCGCCGCAACAAACCAGACCTGCCTGTCCTTAAATAGATTCATCGATCCAACGCAATCGGAAATTTGTCCAAGGGAAAACAGCGTGTCCACAACTCTCGATTCAGCTTTGCCCGCAGAACTACCACGAGCTCAGTGCACTGGTGGCGGGAAACGCGTCATTGTACATACAGGACACCAGCTGGAAGCCGACCTCGAATCCATCATGCGGGTTCATAAGAGTCCGGCCTACTGCCCGCATTGCCAGGTTCCTTATCCCAGGATTCGCAAATCGGGCTTTGGGCATCCCATCGCCCAATTCATCTTGCGTCTATCGCGTCGAAGATGCTTTCGGTGCATGGAATGCAATGGCAAATTTGTGGTGCGGGGCCGCAAAACTGGCTGGCAGAATCGAGTCTATGCTGGCAAAAGGTATACCAAGCAGAAGGCGTCTGCTTACTAACCATCAGCCAGCCTCGGAGGGCCTGCATCGTGCGGCTATTTTCTAGCAACCGCCAATAGCATGGCTCGCCGTGGAGCCGGATATCCCTCTACGGTTTTCCGTGGGTCCTGCGGGTCCAGAAAATCCGCCAGCGATTCGAAAGTCATCCATGGGGTGCGTCGCTGTTCTTCTTCAGTCGTTGTGGACACATCCAGAATTCTGATGTCTTCGAATCCTGTGCGTTCCAGCCAAATCTCGAGCATCGCCACGGATGGAATAAACCACACATTGCGCATCTTCGCATAGCGACCTTTCGGTACCAGCACCGCCGGCTGATCGGACTCAATGACCAGTGTCTCTAGCAGCAATTGTCCACCAGGCTTGAGTGTGCCGTGCATCTTTTGAAGATGATCGATGGGGCCGCTGCGATGGTAGAGCACGCCCATCGACAAGCACAGATCGAAGCATTGCATGCGATCGGGCAAATCCGTGTCTCCTAGTGGAAGTACGAAGTGCCGATGTGGCTGTGGAGCATACTTGCGAAACACTTCAAACTGCATGACGTAGAGCAGGAAAGGATCGCAACCCAGCACAAAGTCGGCCCCCTCCGCCAACATCTTCCAACCGTAGTAGCCATTTCCGCAGCCGACGTCGAGTATCTTTTTGCCGCGAAACTCGAGCTTTTCGGCCATTCGGTTCCACTTCCAATCGGAACGCCATTCGGTATCGATCCGCGTTCCGAAAATCTCAAAGGGCCCTTTTCGCCACGGATGGAACTCCATGAGCAACCGTGTCAAAGGTTCAAGGTCGATGGGTTCGGCATTACTGACAACCACCGCCGATGTTTGCCGCGTCGCCTCCAGGTCTAGGCTTCCGGTTTGCGGCAAACGCTGCCAGGCGGAGATCCAGCGGGGCAAAGTCCCATGGACATCTGCGCGCATCCGCTCTTCCGCCTTGCGGATTATGTCTTTGGTGAACCTGGCAGCCAGCAATCCGGCCAATGCCTGCTCGGCTTGCCTCCAAATCATGGGCTCCATGAAACGCCCCTGGCCCCTGAATAAAGTTGTCCTGCCTGCCCTAAATACCATCGGTCGTTAAAGTTTTGGTAAAGGGCCCTTTAGCCAACTTGAATGTCGATTTCAGATCACTATAGTCGACGGCAGGTTTTTCGATTTTCAAACGAGGTTGCACCTATGAAGTCTTTATTATGCGCTGCCGCAATTTCCATGTTGTTGCCCTTGTCGACTGGATGGGGAGCGATCGTTGTTGAGTATCAGACCGCAGCTTCAACGACGAATCCAACGCTGGCTCCTTCGTCAGCTGCTGCCGAGATTACGGCCAGCGATTTCTCTGCCGGCAGTGGAATAAGCGCCGCTACCGGAGGCACTTTCAATTTCAACGATTGGGACCCCACCAATACAAGCTTCGCGGAAGCGGTTGCGGACAATGAATTTTTTACTTTTGGATTCACGGTAACCGACAACGTGATAGTTCAACTCTCCGACTTTGACATTCGACTGGATCGTTCGGGAACTGGACCAGACGACTTTGAAATACAGGTATCGGTAAACGGTGGCAGCGGAACATCCGTACTGAGCTTCGATTTCATGGATTCCACGAATGGAGTCGACTTTATCGGCACTTCGCTTGCAGCCATTCCCAGTCTCGTCCAAGGAGATTCTGTCGTCTTTACAATCGCTGCTTTCAACGCCGAATCGACGGCCGGAACTTTTGATTTGGAAACCATTGATTTTGGCGGTTCCGATCCTCGCTCGGTAAGAGTGAACGGCAGCATCACGGTAGTACCTGAGCCGGGAGCCACTCTCTTGGTTGTCGGCGGCTTCGGATTCCTTCTGCGGCGCAGGAGATAGTTGACGGTTGGTAGCGAAATCCGAGTTGATAGGGAGAAAGGGAATGGCAATTGCTCGTTTGATTTACGTTTCTATCGTTGTCTTCACCTTGATTCCCTCGCTATCGCGGGCAGATATTATCAATGTACTCGACTTTGACAGCTTTGACGTCAGCTTTCCTACAACCGGTGGCACGAACAGTTCGAGTTCGGCTGTAAACAGTTTCCGAGCTGACAAAGACAACTCCAGCGGAACAAATGGCGTGCGACTTTCGTCTACTGGCTTGAACGTCGACACGAGCGGATTTATCGACATTGTATTGAAATTCGACCTCGTTACCTCGGGCGTTCTAGAGCTTAATCTGAGCGATTCTGGAGGCAACTCGATTTCTGGAGATGGCCTCATCATTTCAGGTGACGTAAGTTTCGCATTGTCCAACCTCGCCTCCAGCTACTCCATCCCATTTTCATCAGCCTTTGATGATGGAGCGACGACAATAAATAGCTTAAGTTTTCTTGCCGCGGTGAACGCCAACGATGAGGTGATCACAGTCTCCAACGTTCGAATCGAGGGGACCGCGGTACCAGAGCCCAGCCTATTCCTCGCGGCCTTTCTCATGAGCGGCTCCATCTTTCTTCGACGAAGAATGACCGATTTGCGCAGCTGAGTGTTCTGCGGATAGCGATCGCTTCATTCGCCTCACTCCACGGTGCAATTTTCGTTTTCATTTACCAATTCCACCAGCGCTCTTCCGAGCTATCGGTGGTCAATTAATTCTTCTCGGTCGAGCGCTAGGATCGCGTCCTAAGGTGCAACATGTCGCCGTGTTCCCAACTTCTCGGCAAATGTAGAATTCGATTCACTGGATCTGTTTCACAAACTGTTGCACCAACTTCGTCTCGCTCTCGTCATCTCGTCGAGCCAGCAATTGACGTGCGGCTTTCAGAGGAAAGAGTGGCAACACACGGCTGAATTCCAGTTCCACATAGCGGTTGCAATCGAGGCCAAGGACCGCCAATTTAGAGCCATCAAATCGCCAAACCTCGGGCACCTGCATCGAGGCAAAAAGATGCTGCTTCGGAATAGACGAATGGCTGAGGTCAATTTCGACTACCAGATCTGGTGGAGGATGAATCGACAGGTCAATCTCCACTGCGCCCCGTACCGCGGAAGCATTTTCGATGTAGTACGACTCATCCGCTTCGAAACCTCGTTGCAACTCAGATCGTTTGAAGGTGGTTGATGCGGTAGACCGGATATCCATTCCCTTTTGGAGCGAAAATGTCTCGATCATACGACCGATCAGGCGTTTGCCAGGCTCGTGCCGCAATCCAGTCGACGTTAGCTCTAGCACTCCTTGATCGTAGGTTAGTCTGCGACCGGCGCATTCGGTCTCCGAAACCAGTGCTTCGTAGGTAGACCAACTTACGGAACGCAACACAACCCTTTGCTCGCCCAAGTAGACGTCCGTACTCATGCAAATTCTCCGACGATCGGATAGCGCTGAAAAAGAAATACTTTCCGAAACGGGTCGCCTGAGGGTCGTTCGATTAATCACTGTCGCCTTGCGCTCCGCACTCCGCAAAAGCTGCGGAAAACGCTACTTTCGCAGGAGCGAAAGGCGACTATCAGACACTGATTGATCGAGCGCGACCTAATAGCAACGACTAAGCTGTAGCCCCCGCAAGACGTCTGTCCTCAAGTCCAGATGCGACGCGCGGCGTGGGCAACCCGTCGAACGTTTGTTCCTAGCGATACTCTACCAATTCCTTTCGGTCAAAGCGAACCTTGGCGGCTGACGCCTGCAGGTCATCGGGATGCCGGTAGCCTACTGCACAGCCCACAACCGACGTGAACACATCGTCCTCAAGCCCCAAAATCTTGTCGTAGGCGGCCGTGTCAATTCCCTCCATCGGACACGTGTCCACTCCCAACATGGCGGCCGCCACCATTAACTGGCCCAAGGCGATGTACACCTGCCGCGCGTTCCAATCCAAATGATTCGGAATCTGCTCGACGATGCGAACCAACGTGTTTCGGTAACCATCCATGGCATCAGCCGCCAATTGCCGGGTCACAACAACCGACTTCATGTAGCGATCGATATAGGCCGTATCGACCACTTTCCTGCCAGCCAGAATGACCATGTGCGAACAGTCTTGAGGTTGCTTTTGATTCCATGAAATCGCCGGTAGCTGATCCTTTAATTCCTGGTCCGTAATTACAATGAATTTCCAGGGCTGCAGTCCATAGCTGCTCGGAGTCAGAATCAATGACTGCTCCAGAGCGGACCAGGTTTCTTCGTCAATTTTCCGTGTCGCATCAAAGCGTTTGACGGCGTATCGCCAACGCAGCTGTTCGATCATTTGATCAGGAGCAATCTCCGGCATCACTACAATTTGTTCCTAAAGCGAGAATGGAAAGACGACATTTCGACGTATTGCTCGGCTGAGCAAGAACAGCGTTCCCAACTTGTACGCAACATCATAGCTCTAATAGCAAGCATGTGTGGCCTGCATATCGGTAGAGCAATCTTGCGCTTAGAGTCAGCGTCCTGACGAAGCTGCGTGAATCCTGTATCGAAACTAATACTTCCTTTAGGCTAACGCCCATGCGTCTAATCGAATGTGCGCTGTCCAGCTAGGCATCGGGCTCAAAGGGGAAAAAGGGATCCAGCTCCGCTTGTGATAATTCGGCCAGAAACGGGCCGATGCGCCCCGCAATCGCCTCGGCCAGTTGCTCACCCTTATCCCGCGTCGCCGAGTGCGGATTGCCAGAACCGGAGTTGGTAGTCAGCAACTGCCAGGGTCGGCTCAATCCCACCCAGCCTTCGCGCAGAGCTTCAAATCGCAGCGGACGCCGCGATCCCTCATCGGCTGCCAGTTCAGGAGTTCCAGCTGGGTTGTTTGTTTCTTGATAACGAATCAGATCCGGGCGAAAGTACATGATCAACGACGTCTCCATTTCACCGGCATGATCGTCTTCATGCTCGCATATCGAGTTGGCCACGTCGCGAATCATTTGATACCAATTGCACAAGAAAATATGAACCTTTGTCTGACCATAGATCTCGCGAAGAAAGGGTTTAAAGTCGTTTCCGCCATGGGAATTTAGAATTAGCAACTTGTGGATACCGCTTGCCTCAAGCGAAGCAACCAAATCCCGCAGGACCAGAAACAGCGTCGAGGGCTGCAAATTCATCGCTAGCGGAAAGGCTCTTAAGTTTGTTTCCGTGCCAAAGGGAACGACCGGTAACTGCACCACCCGGCCTCCCAATTCACTTGCTTTGCGGCAACACAAATCGGCGAGATGCCAAGCTTCGTAGGAGTCCGTAGCGTAGGGCAGATGCAGGTTATGCGGCTCAGTTGCGCCCATGGGCAATACGGCCACACGCCAGTCTGCGTCTCGCACATCGCCCAGCGTTGATTCTTCCAAACGCCAACCCGGTAATTCGTTCATGGCTACCTCGGTTTCCCTTTCCATAGAGTTGATTGGCCTGATACGGGAATTTCTACCAGCTATTGGCCCGCTGAGACCGTTGAGCAGGATTGCGGAATGGTACACAATTGCAATTCGCTTGTGGGGGCGTTGAATCCGCCAAAACTGCGAACCTTGCGTATACTCGTAACCGGTCTTGTGAACTTCCGTTTCGAAAGGCTTCCATGAGCACAACTGCCGTTGCCCCACCCAATTACGAGTTTTTTTCGCATCTTGCTCGAGTCATTAACTCGGGGCAGGCCCGTTCGATCACAATTTCGGGCAATGTGAACGATCTGCTCTTCGATGGCCAGGCCTATGTTCCACTGGTACCCTTCTTACTTGAACGTACGCGGGTACCAGGTCTGCTGCAAGTTGTGTACGAACTGAACGGCCCCGTGCGTTTAACGGAGTCGGACCGTGCAAAGCTGCGCGAAGCCTGGGCTGCCTGGAAAACCGGTGTGGACTTGAACTCGCTGGCGATTCGGGACATGGGGCCGGAAAGCAGCAAGATAGACTTGCGGCGTCGCGAGTTTGATCAGTACCTGCGGGATGCAATTGGCAACGCAACTCAGGCGCTTGAATTTCTGCGCCAATTGTCGATTTGTTCCCGCTCCACTTTGCGAGAAAATCTACTGATCTTCATTGAAGCGGCTGACATGTTGCTGCCGGCCGGAGACGGCAATATCGCCCGCATGAATGACGCCCAGATTCGGCGTGTGGCCATCGTCACGGATTGGTTCAGCGATCCGGAATTCTTTGCGGGCAAGGACACGGTCTGTTTGATCACGGAATCGAGAAGCCAGATCCACCCCCGAGTGGCCCGTTTGCCGCAAGTCATCAACGTCGAAGTGCCCTCCCCGGACACCCAAAGTCGCTTGCATTATCTCGACTGGCATCAAAAGCAGCCGGACTCCTCAACCATCCCAGTGCCCACGGATGATGATCAGCAATCGCCGCAACAGCTGAAGAACTCCAATCTGGAGGAATTGGCGGAAGCCACGGCCGGTTTGAGTATCCACGCTCTTCGTCAGTTGGTGCTGGCAGCGGCCTATAACAAGTCGCAGGTATCGAAAGCCGATGTCGTGCATCGGGTTGAGGAGTTCATTCAAACTCAGCTTGGCGAAGATGTGGTGGAGTTCAAGAAGCCCTCGCACAGCCTGGAAGACGTGGTGGGAGCCACGCAGCTGAAAGTATTTCTAAGAGACTACATGTTGCCGCGTTTAAGGCTGCCCGACGACCGTGCCTTGCCGGGTGCTGCCGTAGCCGGGCCCATTGGAAGCGGAAAGACCTTCATTTTTGAAGCCTTAGCCGCGGAATTGGATATGCCTGTTCTGGTGCTGAAAAGCATCCGCAGCCAGTGGTTTGGACAGACGGATGTCATTTTCGAACGCCTTCGTCGCGTACTGGAAGCCTTGGAGAAAGTCGTAATTTTTGTGGACGAGGCGGACACGCAATTCGGCGGAGTGGGCCCTAATGCGCACGAAACCGAGCGGCGTTTGACCGGCAAGATTCAAGGCATGATGAGTGACCCGAAATTGCGTGGCAAAGTTATCTGGCTGCTGATGACGGCTCGCATTCACCTTCTGTCCCCCGATATCCGACGCCCCGGGCGGGTCGGCGATTTGATTATTCCCGTGCTCGATCCCACCGGGGAGGACCGTCGCGAGTTCATTCAATGGATGCTCAAGCCAGCGGGGGGTATGGGGGACGACCTGGTTGATTGGTTGGACCGCGAGGGGCTGCAGGACCCTTTCTCCGCTGCCGGCTTCGCCGCGCTTCGCAGCCAGCTCAAGGCCATGCCGCCTCAGTCGGAGTTCGAGTTGAAAGAGACGATTGCCGATTTCATTCAGCCCGCCATCGGTCCCACGCGTCGTTACCAAACGCTGCAGGCATTGATTAACTGCACCCGCCGCAGCCTTTTGCCGGATCCACATGTCACCGAGGAACAGCGCGCCCAGTGGGAGCAGGAGATCAGCCTCTTAGAAGCACAGGGAATCCGTTAGCCATGGGATTTTCGGGCATTGACTAACTGGACAGCGCCACATTCGATTAGCCGTATGGGCGTTAGCTCCGCTTTTCGAAGGGCTTAGGCACCACTTTGCCAGAAATCGTGTGATCGCGGTTAACCAAGGAATTGCCAGGAGCTTTATCGAATGTGGCGCTGTCCAGCTAAGAAAACTATTCAAAGCAGAAGAGAACCGCGGCTAGTGCCAAAGCCGCGAATGCTTTTCGGATAGGTTTGAAGATTCCGCGTAATGCGGACTACGAATAGGGATCAGATGATGTAGGCTAACGTGCTGATGAACTGTCTGCATCGACCAACAAGCCAGAAAGGGATGAAAGTGACCCACAAGATTCGATTCATCAAGCTAGCAGTAGCACTTTTTCTAGGCTTTAGTTGTTTGGCCGAAGGTGGTCGGGCCCAGGACAGCTTCCAGCAGTTGGTAGGCAATGTCCGCGTCGGAGAGGTCGCCACGACAGATCCGGTCAGCGTGCCCTTCATTACCTGGGGCGGAGATGTCGCCACCTTCCTCGCCAACGGGAATTTGAAAACCCAGCCTGGCTCCATCTATGCGAATCAGCAGTTGAATCTAGAGCTCGTCCCTGGCGACGATTTCGTGGGGCAGGTGCGGAACTATCTGTCCGGCAAGTCTCCCTTTTTGCGCGGTACGTTCCGCATGATTGGCCAGGCCAGCGAAGTCGTCGGGGCTGACCCTCGCACCAAGCCGGTCGTAATTCTGCAACTCTCCTGGAGTGCCGGCGATCATATTGTTGCCCGACAAGGCATACGCACGCTGAACGATCTCAAGGGCAAAAAGATTGCCTGCCAGCAGGGCGGGCCGCACGTCGGATTATTGTATGACTCGCTGGCTGCCGCTCAGTTGCGTAAGCAAGACGTCGAAGTTGTCTGGACCAAGGATCTCACCGGTCCCGACGGAGCCGCCGAACTTTTCCGCAACGACGATTCGATTGACGCCTGTTGCGTAATCACGCCCGACATGTTGGGTCTGACCGGCGGTATCGACATGTCCGGCAGCGGTGCCGAGGGTACGGTGGAAGGCGCCCACGTCGTCAATAGCACCCAGTCGATGAGTCGTTCCATCGCCGACGTCTATGCAGTCCGCAAGGACTGGTATGAAGCCAACAAGGATTGGGTCCAAAAGTTTGTCGCGGGTTACCTGCAAGCGACCCAAGAAGTTGTGCGGATGCGAAATGGCTTCGAAGAGAGTCAGCGGATGGATCCCAAATATCGACAATTGCTGAGCCTGTCCCAGCAGATTTTTGGAGCGGACGTGCTGCCAACATTGGAGGTCGATGCGCACGGGCTGCTGCTTGACTGTACCTTTACCGGCAACACCGCTGGTCAGATTTCATTTTTCAACGACAAGGGCAATTTGAGCGGTTTCGACGCCAAACTCAAAGCCTCGTTGGACCTGGCTACCGAATGGGGCTTCGCCAAGTCGCGGCGTGGTTTTGAGCCGAATGACTTTGATTACCGGGAAATCGCGGAGCTTGCTAAGATCGAATACACCGAACCCAAGCGCGGTGTCACCGGCGAAGCGATTAGCGATAAGATGTTTGAGCCGGACGATCTCGACTCATCAACAATCGTTAGCTTCACCATCAACTTTGAACCCAATCAAAATGAGTTCTCGGAGGAAAGATACGGGGCGGAATTCGAGCGAGCCATCCAAGGGGCGTCCACCTTTGGCAATGCTCGTATTGTCATCCGTGGGCATTCCGATCCAACGCTGACCTTGCGGCATTTGATCGAGAGTGGGATTGCCAAGGGACTGATCCGGCAGTCGGGTACCGGCAATAACCGCAAATACTTCTATCAAGGGAGACCTTTGGACGTACAAAACATGTCCGAAGTCATGAAGCTGATCCAGGCGGGTGCCTTCTCCGGCGGACAAAACGATCCCGCCGTGACCATGCAGGCAGCCCTGTCTCTTTCCAAGCAGCGAGCCGATGCCGTCAAGGATGCCATTGAAAGCTTCGCCAAATCCCGTGATGTTAATTTGGACCTGTCACAAATCGCTCCAGTTGGTGCCGGAATTTCCGATCCGCTGATTCCCAAGCCAACGAGTCTGGCGGAGGCCAAGGAAAACATGCGGGTTGAATTCCGGATCATTCGGGTCGACGCGGAGACCATGGCGCCCTCCGACTTCGATTTCTAAGATGCTGAAAACGGCTCGGAATCCGATCCTGGCTCCATCCCTGGGCTGGCACAGTCCAAGACAGTCATTGCACGGAGACATTACGATGCGCGACCTTTCTGTCCAGATTCAGCCGCCAAAAGCCGGGAATCTCCGCCGCTGGATGCTGGGGGGGCTTACCTGTCTGGTGTTGGCATGCGCTCAACCGCAATTGTTGGCCGAGCAGACGGTCGTGGTCGTACTGGACGATTCGGGGTCCATGGACGATCGGATGCGGACGGAGCAGGGGCGTGTTCGCAGAATTGATGCTGCCAAACAAGCCCTGACGAGCGTTCTGAGTTCTTTGCCGCCGGATACGGAAGTGGGGGTGTTGGCATTGAACTCACGAATGAGCGGTTCAAACTGGATTGTCCCTCTGGGCTCTGGGAATCCTGATCAGTGGATCAGCAACATCCGTCGCCTGAGAGCCGATGGGGGAACGCCGCTGGGAGCCTTCATGAAGCAGGCGGCTGACGCTTTACTGGAGGCTCGCAGTCAAAACATTTACGGCAACTACCGGTTGCTTATCGTTACGGACGGAGAAGCCAATGACGGGCGACTGGTTGACCGCTATCTGCCCGATATTCTTTCGCGTGGCATAACGGTTGATGTTATCGGCGTCGACATGAAATCCGATCACTCCTTGGCCACCCGAGTCCACAATTACCGTCGTGCGGATGACGACCGATCTCTGCAGCAGGCGATTTCAGACGTGTTCGCCGAGGCCTCCGCAGACGATCAAGATGCCGCCGAGGGCTTTGAGCTATTGGCTGCTTTGCCGGATGGCTTTGCGGAACAGGCGCTTGAAGCCCTGAGTTCAAAAGGAAACCAGCCCATTGTCGGTAGCCCGCAAGAGCGGGCCACCACCAACATTTTCGTGCCTTCCGGCGGAGGCACGTCAGCCTCAGGCACAGCCTCCCAGGTCGCTCTGGGAGGATTGGTTTGCTGCTTTGCAACTTTAGCTGCCATAATCGTGTTGGCTTCCGCCATCCTGAAGAGTCGACGCTAAAAGCTTTTTGAGAAGATCGCGTGAGCAAAGCGAAAGTACTAATTGTCAGCTTAATTTGGTTGGTTCTGCTTTCCATCGGCGTGGGACTGTATCGCTGGTGGTACGTGCCCAGCGTGGCTCGTCAGGAACAGAGCGAGCAAGAAGAGAAGCTGGATCAATCCGGTAGCGATTCGTTTTATCGCTACCGCATTGCGTTGGGGTTAGATGCATTCTCAGGCTACGCTCTGCTGAGGTCGCCGGAGTTTCAACAAGAGCTGCGGTCGCAGCGGATCAAGCTGGAATTGCGCGATGACAAAGCGGACTACGAAGCTAGACTGCGGGCATTGGCTGCCGGTGAGCTTCAGTTTGCCGCTTTCCCCATCGACGCCTTGCTCAAAGCCAGCAGCCAGCTTAACAATCTCGACGCCACGATCATCGCCATCTTGGACGAAACTCAGGGCGCGGATGCGATGGTGGCCTACAAGCAGAAGTTTCCGGACAAGAAATCGTTGCTGGCTGCCGAGACACGATTCGTTGCCGTCGCCAATTCTCCCAGTGAGACACTGGTCCGGCTATTGATGAATACCTTTGGTCAGTCCCTGTCGGCGCAGAACCTGTCTCTGGTGGACTCGGAAGAACAGTTGGTCAGCCGATATCGCCAAGCTGCGCCCGGTGGCGATGAAGTGTTCGTGACCTGGGAGCCGCTGGTCAGCCAGATGCTGGAAAACGACCAACTTCACAAGCTGTACGACAGCTCAGAGCAGAGCGGCGTGATCGTCGATTCCTTGGTTGTCAGCCGTGACTATCTGATCAAGAACAAGGACGTAGTGCAGGCTATTCTGGAGAGCTACTTCAAAGCTCGTTACGCCTATGGAAACGATCCCCAACGACTGCAGAAGCTGGTAAAAGAAGATGCCAAGGCCAATGGCACCTCACTTAGCGATGCACAGGCCGCGCAGTTGGTCGCGGGAATCGTATGGAAGAACACTCAGGAAAATTTCGCGCACTTTGGCTTGCGTACGTCATCCGTGACTCTTATTGAAGACATGATCGACCGCATTCGGAAAGTGCTGATGGAAACAGGCGGTTTGAGCTCGGATCCGACGGGTGGTGCCGCCAACCGCTTATTTTACCGGGAAGCCATGAATCAGCTGAGTGTCAGCGGCTTCCATCCTGGAAGCGACGAGGAATCGGTTCGTGAAGGAGTCGAGCTTCGACCTCTGAGCGACCAGCAGTGGCAGCAGCTGGTCGCCGTGGGCACAGTCGACGTGCCGCCACTGATTTACGCCCGCGGGACGGCCCGACTCACCGAACCCAGTAAGCTCAAATTGGACACGCTGCGAGAAACACTCAAGACCTTTCCACGCTACTATCTGCTGATTCGCGGTAACGCCAGCGACAAAGGCAATGATCCGGAAGCAAATAAAAGGCTGGCTAAACAACGGGCCGATGCTGCCCTACAATACTTGCTCGACAATGGGGTGTCGGCGACGCGACTCAGGTCGGTTCAGGGCGAAATTACCGGCCAAACTTCGGTGACTTTCGATCTGGCGGAACTACCCTACTGAACTGCGAGCCGATTCGATGTGCCTACCGTTTTCGGAACGCCGGAGCGGGCTGAGCGCAGATGGTTGGTGCGCGGTTGTTTGAGACGCGTGCTGGCAGGCAAGCTTCCCCTGGGTATTATCAGACAGTATTGGCCGTTGCTTGGGGCAGCCTGATGGCTGTGTGTTCAGCGTGGATCCGGTTAAGCGAAAAGTCATTTCCGAGCTCTTCTTCGCCCCCAGTGTCGTATTGCCGATTGTGGGTGGCATTAGCGCCGGTCTTCTGGCATGGGCCTCCGGCGGCAGCAGCTATCTGGCTGGAGCCGCCCTGGCAGGCATTCTAGGAGGAGTCGGCTGGATGTTTACGCGGATGGTCTTCAAGGTCGAGGAGATCACCGACAAAGCCATGCAAGCCGAGCTCAACAAGAAGCTGCAACTGGAAAAGGCTGAATTGGACCAGTTGGCCCGCAAATTGCGCACCGATCGTGACCACCGCACACAAGATTATTTGACTCTGTTAAGATCATTGCGTCAGGAGTTCGAAGAGGCCGCCAACAAACCCGGCAATCGCTTTCGAAGCGCCAAGATTCGCGAGCAAGTCAGCCAGGTATTTGCAGCGGCCGTCGATCAACTGAGACAGTCGTACCGTCTGTGGGAACTTTCGGAAAATCTCGTCGGTGAGTCACGCGACAAAGTACTGGCCAACCGCGAGTCCGTCTTGGTCGAGATCGCTCAAACTGTCGATCGCCTGCAAGGCACCGTACACCAGTTCCACGAGTTGATCAAAGCGGACCAGAATATCGACCTGGCGGCAATGCGTGATGAACTGGATGCTACGATGCG
>JANSWS010000248.1 GCA_024743355.1 bacterium | reverse complement strand
GGCACCACCGGCAGAAACGTCATCGAACAGACCTGCATGTTGTTTGGGCAAATGAATGAGCCACCCGGCTCGCGCTTGCGTGTCGCCTTGGCGGCCCTGACGATGGCCGAGTATTTCCGTGACTCGACGGGAGCGGACACGCTGCTGTTCGTGGACAATATTTTCCGCTTCTCACAAGCGGGTTCAGAAGTTTCGGCACTCCTGGGTCGAATGCCATCCGCGGTGGGCTATCAGCCGACCCTGGCCACGGAAATGGGTGCGTTGCAAGAACGTATCACCTCGACCAAGAGCGGGGCGATCACCTCCGTGCAGGCAGTATATGTACCGGCCGACGATCCGACCGATCCTGCTCCAGCAACCGCTTTCGGACAATTGGACGCCTTCATTTATCTGGAAAGATCGATTTCGGAAAAAGGAATTTATCCGGCCATTGATCCTCTGGCTTCCAATAGCCGAATCCTTGACCCACAGTACGTGGGCGAGCGACACTACACCATTGCCCGCCGGGTGCAAACGATTCTTCAGCGCTACCGAGAATTGCAGGACATCATCGCGATCCTCGGTGTCGATGAATTGAGCGAAGAAGACAAGATGGTGGTTCACCGCGCCCGCCGTATCGAGCGATTCCTGTCTCAGCCCTTCTTGGTTGCCGAGAAGTTTATCGGTCGCCCTGGTGAGATCACCACGATCGCGGACACCATTCGCAGTTTTGAAGAGATCTGCGATGGTAAGTGGGACCATTTGCCCGAGCAGGCATTCATGTACGTTGGTGCCATCGAACAAGCAGAAGAGCAAGCCAAGAAGCTTGCCTCCAAGAGCTAACGGGAGTCATCAGTTTCATGAGTGAACTGAAATGTGTGGTGGTAACGCCTGAGCAAACGGAATTGGACGTCACGGTTCAGTCTGTAACGCTGCCCATGTTCGATGGTGAAATGGGAATCCTGAAGGGACACAGTCCTCTGGTAGGGCGTTTAGGCTACGGAGTCTTGCGGATCCAAGCCAATGGTGGACCGAGTCAATACTTCATCGAAGGCGGCTTTGTCCAGGTTGCCGCCGATGTGGTCTCGGTACTTACGGACCGACTCATTCCCATGAGCGAAGTCACCCAGGAATCCGCTAATTCGGCTCTGAAAGCGGCTTTGGAGATGCCAACCGATCAGCCAGACGTAGCCCTGGCTCGGGAGAAGGCCATTCATCGGGCTCGAGCCATGATTCGCGTGGTCAGCCCTTAACCTCAACGCTGTGCAGCATTTTTGCACGGATTTACAAGCACGAAGCGCCAGCAAGTGTGTACGCGATGGCGACCGAAACTCACTCGCTCGCGCGTCGTGCTTGTATTTTCGGGCGAGCAGCTCGATACAAAATGCTGCAAAGCGTTGCCTTAACTGCCAACGTGGGTGTGCTATTCGAAGTTCGAATCGCAACAAGTTCATCTTCTGGATTTGTCTGGTCTGCGGTTGCTTTCTGGTGTTCTGGCCAGGATTGATCGAGTCCAAGATTCCCGCGTTTCGCGACGGCTACCATTTTTACTATCCTCAAGCCGTATGGCTCGAGGACTGTTGGCGTGCCGGTGAGCTCTTCCCGCAATGGAATCGCTACGAGGGCCTGGGATCGTCTGCGCCAGGACAGACTAGTACTTCGCTTTACTATCCCCTGAGAGCCGTCTTCTGGCTGGGCTTTCTTTCGCTTCCTCAACGCTATGCCCTATTTGTCGTCGCCCATCTGCTGCTGGCTGCGGCCGGCATGGGCTACGCCGCCAAACATCTGAAGATCCATACAGCGTCCTCACAACTGGCCATGGTCAGTTTCGCTCTTAGCTGCCCCGTATTGTTTCAACAGTACAATCTGATTTACTTGTGCAGCGCCGCATGGATCGGCTTTTGCTTGGGGGCTTTGATCGACTTTGTACGGCATCCCCAAAAGTTTCTGCCCAGCCTGGTGGTCTTCATTCTTTCTACCTCGATGATGATCTTGAGCGGGGATCCCCAGACTGCGGTTCACACTGGAATCGTGGCCCTGCTGTTCATCATCGGAGCAGCTTTCTATCCCGCGGAACGTGTTCGCCTGGTCTCGCTACGCATTGGCTGGCTCACTCTGGCAACGGTATGCGTGGCTGTTCTAACCGTCATGCAATGGCTTCCAGCGTGGCGACAATCCAGGCTGAGCAACCGGCTTGCCGCCCCCGAAATGGTCGCCGCGGAAGATCTGCTTCCAGAACACCACCGACTGCAGGAGCAATTGTCGAAGTTGTCCTTGGGACGCATGCGGCGATACGAATTCAGCCTTTCACCCTGGCATCTGCCAACTGCAATCTGGCCCACTCTGGGAGGGCATTTTCAAAAGGAGAATTCGCGTTGGTTTCAGGCCATTGGTTCCGAAGGCCGAATGTGGATTCCGTCGATCTACTTCGGTTTCCTACCCTGCATGTTTTGCCTGTGGGGCTGGTTCAACATACGGCGGCATCGTTGGCTAGCCTGGCTAGCCCTATTTGCATTGGTAGCTTCGTTCGGAAATTATTCGCCGATCTGGTTATGCCGTGAACTCTTGCTCAGCATGGGAGCGACCGCTTGGGCCAATGCGCTTCCGGCGGATCAATCGCTGAGCATCTACGGTTTCCTGTCTGCGGTGCTTCCAGGTTACGACAGCTTTCGCTTTCCCGCCAAATGGACCGTGTGGTTCACGGCGGCAACCAGCCTGTTTGCAGCCGTCAGTATGGACGGGGCCCAACGCCGACTGGCTGCTGCGCGAGGCCCGATCGGCCGGGTTTGGAGTTGGTCGATCGCAATGCTCTCGGTGCTGCTTGCCGCCCTGGGATTAGCCCTGCTCACGCCCTGGCCGCAAACATGGCTCACTTCCGAACTGGGCTCTGATCCATGGCTAGGACCGCTTGCCCCGCATGCCATCGCTCAGTCACTGTGCTTCTCGGCTTTCATCGTGATGACCATGTTGCTGCTCAGCATACGGTATGGGGCGACACAGCGTAGGCTCTTGGTGGGGCTAACCATGCTGGAGATGTTCCTGGTGGCAAGTTGCTGGAGCAACTTCATAGCCCCACCCGATTTGAAATCTCATGCACAGCTCACCACGGGGAAGACGACGGAGGACTCCACGACCGCATTTGTTTGGTCCAACGCCATGCGGGCTAACTTGGCAAGCGATACCACCCCAAGCCTTCCCATGATGCTTCGGCAGGCTCAATTGCAGGACACGTTCCTGATCGGCAAATTGGCAGTAATGGCCGATCTGCGAAATTTTGCATCGAGCCAATCCATCGAATCAGCGATTCTGGAGAAGCTGAAACTGTGGTTGGCCTCCCAAGACGGCATGCAGCCAGAGCAGCCAAATGTCGATGAGCTTTTAGCTCAATTGGGCGTTACCCACCGACTCGTCGCCAGTACCACAGCAGAGCCGAGAGAATTCTTTTGGAAACCCGTCACCGGACCGCGGCCATTGTGCGAACTCTTCTACGAACTAGGCCGTGAACCTGAGGAGCCATCACAGACCACGTGGAATTGGCTATCCAGTAGCGAGCTGCTGATCGAGATCTCCCCAGCGGTGTCGCACTTGGAATCAACAGACATAGCAAACGCAGTTCGAAGCACCGCTGAGAAGCGACTGTTGATCCGCCAATGGAATGACGGCGGTTGGCAGGCTGTGGCACTTGACGACGGCCGGCGACAGCCCCTGTCCATAAATCGCGCGCCGACCGCTTTCGTCGAGATCGAACTAACACCGACCTCGCGTCGCGTGCTGCTTACCCGCAAGCTGCTTTGGTAAACAGCCAATCTCAGACGCCTACTTCCTCGCAGGTTTCCAGAACGCTTTCTTCCCAGGTAATCAGAATATCGATAGCCCACAACTTCTTGGGTTGTAGGCGGGTGGGCTTGGGAGCCTCTCCTCGGTCCACCATGCGATACCATTCCGCGCGCGTCACACAATAACGTCGTGCACAATCACTCGCCGTATAGAGCGTCTGGTCTGTCATCAGCATACCTTCTTGATACATAGATAGTCGTCCAGAAACGTTTCCAAACCAAGTTATGGTATTGACGTGTCCAATCGGAAACTCCGATCAGAGCCCAGATTGCGGCGGCTTTCAAGACAAGTATTTGCTGTGCGCAAAGCCACCCATTGACAGCAATACGTGTTATGGCGGGCGATTGTTCTTCACGCATCTGCGAGGGGCGGAGAAGGGCACCTTGCTCTCAACAAAATCTTTATGAAAAAAAATTTGCTTTTGTGAGCTTAAATCTTGTCCTCGCAGCTCCAGAGAATCACTCAGCTGGGGCAGCTTTCTCCTATTGAACTGGAGTTTTGGCCCTAGCTCCCTCTCTCAGAACAATCCGAGAAAACCTCGAGCGAACGCATAAGGCTGCTTAAACGGCATCTAAAGGGCTGCCAGAGGCGTTGAATCTGGCAAAGCTCAGGTGGGGCGATGCAAAACGCCCAGCAATCCGATTTAATAGGGCTTTGGACATCGAGTCTTTTCCAACTATGTCACGGGGCAAGCATAGCATTCCCAAGATCCGAGTATTCATTGTGCTCGAAGCAAGCATGTTGTTTCGCGTGATGATTCAGGTGCTCCAAGAACGCTGTTTTGCCCCATTTCGAAGGAGTCACCATGGCATCACTAGTCGTTATGAAGTTCCCAACCGTTGATGGAGCGGATAAAGCGATCGCTACTTTGCAGGACTTGGCCAAGCAGCATCTGATTGAAATTCAAGATGCGGCCACGGTAACTTGGCCCGAAGGCAAGAAGAAGCCGAAAACCACTCAAGCCGTCAATCTCACAGCCGCAGGTGCGCTGAGCGGTGCCTTTTGGGGCATGCTCTTCGGCTTGATCTTCGTGGTACCGCTACTGGGAGCCGCCATTGGAGCTGCGATGGGAGCGCTCAGTGGATCGATGGCAGACATCGGTATCAATGATGATTTCATTAACAGCTGTCGCGACAAAATCACGGAGGGCACGTCAGGCCTGTTCCTGCTCGCAGAGACATCCGCTGCCGACAAAGTTATTGACGCTATGAAGCCCCATCACCCTGAGATCATCAGTACCAATTTGAGCAAAGCTCAGGAAGAGGCTTTGCGGCACGCATTCGAAGAAGAATAGGCCACTCTTACACCTTGGTCCAAACCTGCGTGGCGAGAGGCTCAAGCCGACAACCACCAAGCGGCTGCTAACACGTGTGGCAGCCGTTTTGTTTTTGGGGGGGGAGTTCTATCGAGCCATTGGCCGCCGTAAGCCTAGGCAGACAGCCCCCACGTCAGCGACCTTTCACAGACGCCGACAGTGACTTGCGAAGGCACTCACCATTGGCCCCGCGGACTTAGAACTTACGCGACTTTTTATGAACGCGACAAGTGCACATCGTGAACGGTAATGATCATTGCTTATCGGCCGCCTTGCGGCGGTAGCTCTTCATACCGCCACCACCCTTGCAAATACATCGTCGAGAACCTGAGCCAGCCGACCGGCATTGCATATGCCAGACTCCAGAATCGTCTCACGCATCGAACTTCGAATGCGCGCCAGACGTAACGGCGACCTGCTATCGTTGGCTAATCGCACCCCCAATTCAATGTATTCTCGCAGATCCTTGGCGACGAATTCCCCCAGCCCAGCGTGATGCAGCAGCGTGCTACTAGTTCGGGCTGCCCAACGATCGCCTTCGAACGCTAGAACTGGAACGCCCTGCCAAATGGCCTCGGTAGTCGTCGTTCCGCCGTTGTATGGAAATGCATCCAGTGCAACGTCGAATTGGTCATAGTACCTGAGAAAATCAAGATGCTTTGCAGGGGGTAAAAAACCAAGTCTTTCGGAATTCACGCCTCGCCTGGAAAACTCTTGGACCACGAAGTCTCGATTGCTGCTCGAGGCAAGTCCCCGGTTCCCGAGCAACAAGCGGGATTGTGGCGCACGGATCAGAATCTCGCTCCACGCCGCAATCACCTCGGGTGTCACTTTGTATTGACTCACCAGACTGCCAAATGTGAACACTTGTCCCCGCATGCATGGAAGATCAGCAATCGGTGGTGCTTCGTATGACACATCAAAGGTCAAATAACACACAGGCAGACGAAGCACCTTCTCCGTATAATAACAATCCTCTGCATCCGGAATGACACAATTGTCACCGACGATATAGTCAAAAGCTGGCAATGCGGAAGTGGCGTACATATTGAACCAAGCCATACCTACTCGCGCTAGCGGCTGGCTGTAGACCGGCAAGCGTTCCGGAATGCTGTAGCCGTTTAGATCCACCAGAACATCCAAATCGCGAGAGCGAAGAAGTTGCACCAACTCTTCATTGCTCAACGATCCAGTCAGGTGCACCCGATCCCTCTGGCCGGCTTCGAACCATTGCAGTTCTTCGCCACGACTATCATCAGCGAATAACTCAATTTCCAGCTTTGAACGATCGTGGGCATTGAGCATGCTCCACACGGGCTTCATGTAATTCTGGCGATGAAAGAAGGCGGACACATAGCCGATGCGTAGACGTTCCCCTCTCTCTACACGCGGCGCCGGCACCGAGTACTCACATGCAGTCGAGAGCTTGGCAGCGAACTCACGTCGTGTCTGCAGCACATCCTGATTGCCTGACTGTGCACAGCCGGGGATGATCGTGGCCAGGTTGCACCATGCCGCATAATTGTCATGCGTTTCCGCCAGGTCGCGAAAGGCCCGGACTGCGTCCGTGGTAGCGCCCAGTTGGTACAGGCAACGCGCTCGCTGAAACTCCACTTCGATTACTTCGGTCGCATTGGTAGCCAACGCGCCTTGCTTGGAAGCGGCTTTGACCGCATGCTCGAAGGCGTCGAGCGCCTGTGCAAACTCGCGTGCCGCCAGCAAGGCGTTGCCGGCCAGTCGCCAGGTTTGAAAATCCGCCAGCCCTGCGGTAATCAGTTGATCCAGCAAAACCAGCGCTTGCCGCAATTGGTTGCCGCCAAGCAATTTCTCAGCTTGCTCATTCGCGTTTCGCACTCCGAGTGATCTAAGCTGTTCTTCACGCATTGCGAATCGCATCCTGAATCGACATTGGCACAATGCTACTCACGCGGCTTTTCGCTCTATAGACAGTAGTAGCCAATTGCACTGGCAACCACGGGCTAACGCCAAGTGGCTCAAAGCGCTGACTTCAAAACGAACTACGGAGCTAGTGTTCCTTGCTGAGCCACCCATTGACACGCATCCATTCTTGCAGGCGGTCCAAGTAATGGTCGGCTCCACCTCCCTGTTCTCGGAACCCATGCGCGCCTGCCTGAAAAATGTGGATCTCTGCTAGATATCCGGCGTTCTTCCAGGCAGCAAACAGTTCCATAGATCTTTCCCAGGGAATCACCTGGTCATCCGCAGCCGTAAAAATGCAGAGCGGGGGAGCCTGCTCGGGGACCGTAATCGGCAAATCCCATTTCGATCCTACCGCGGCATAAACCGGGACCGCGAAATCAGGTCTACCGTCAGCTGGTCCCATGACCGTTGCCAGGGTGACATGCCCGCCAGCGGAAAAACCGATCATGCCGATCCGATCGGGCTGCCCCCCTGATTCCTGAGCGAGCCTCCGCAATAGACGAACCGCCTGTTGCCCATCGGCGGCAGCTAGCTTGCGAACATCCTGGACCGCTTGTTCCGTCCTGTCCTGCTGATGAATCAACCTGTATTTGAGCACATAAGCATGCACCCCGAGCTTATTCAGGTACTTGGCCACATCAACACCTTCGTAACTCATCATCAGGCTTCTGAAGCCTCCGCCGGGAGCGATAATCATGGCTGTTGCCACATCGGTTCCAGGATCAGGAGGATAATACATCAGAACTGGTCTGACCACGTTCTGAATCATCGGAAGCCCCGCTCGGGACTCAAGATGTTTCTCTTCCCAATCCCAATTTTCCGACCCAGGTGCCACACCTTCATAGAGCGGAATCACTCTGGCAGGCTCGGGAAGTGATTGCCCGAAAGCGGTAGCAATCACTCCCATCACCAAAGAAACCATAAGCGTCGTGCGCACGATGACCATGTCACTCTTTCAACAAGACGAAAAAAGCTCTCCCCACTGCCCAGTTCGGGTCACAGTCTAGCATGCCGATGCACTTGCATTCCATCACGGCCCGTCTTCATCACCCGAGGAGCATTCGACAACAACGTACACATATCGCTGGCCACGACGATAAGCATATTCATGTTGCCTCTGCGGAGCAGCGTGTTGAACCGGGCTACCTGGTCAATGCCAATTCAGCTTGGTTCACCTCTCCCGCCTTGACTTCGAATTTGAGTGGCGTTTTCGCATAGCGAGCTGGAATGCGTGATTTCGGCACATTGGCCATTCCGCCAGCGTCCGAGTCCTCGGGATCTTCGGCGAGCTTGTCAGAAAGAATGACCGTGTGCGGCCCCACCACGGCACCCAGGCTCTCCGAATCCGAGAGCTTCAGCGTGAATTTGCCTTCGGAATCGGTCAGGCCAAACGACCCCACGCCTGCAACTTTCGCATCGGTGTTCTCGGGCTGAAACAAAACACGAATATCCGACAGAGGCTTGCCGTCCAAAGTAACGGTTCCCTCGACTTTTGCCGTCGGTGCGCCTGAACTGCAACCAAGCAAATAGAGTAACGCGACAGGCAATAGGTTATATTTTGCAACTTGCATGGGCGACTATCCACAAATAGAGCAAGCAGTCAGCTTGGGAGGACAAATAAGCGAGCGAAGCGCTGCGAAGAGCGCTCCGCTCGTCCAAAGATCTCGAGTCGATGAAGCTTAGGCTGATTAGAAAGATTCAACCTCAGCCTCTCCACCAGCTATCGTAGAAAGTGCCCAGTAAACCTTCATGTCTAAGGTCGGTGACAATGGATTGACGGATCCGTCACAGCGCACGAAGTTGATCAAGTTTCCAGGGTGAAAGGCTCCAAAGGCACGCTTGCAGGGATTCGAATCTCCCTGAGCGGCACACAGGCTGTAATCCGGAATCAACGTCCGAGACTCTGGCGTCATACAAGACAGCACGAAGGAAGTATAAGAGTAAGCCCAGAACGTTGTGCGCCGCGGAGTCGTCATGGTCATGTACTCGCCGACCATCAGAGTGTTGCTGGTACCGTCGGAAATGGTTCCAAATTTTTCAGAGGAAAACTTATTGACTTGTCCGTTAATCCGCCCCGTCCAGTGAAAAATTCCTTTGCGATCAACCGGGCATTCGGAATTGAGAATATCCGATGAATCCCATTGTCTTCGGTAGGCGTACTGTCCGGCTGGAGCCCATGCCACTCCTCCCATCCCGCGATAGGAGCTGGTTCTCCATCGCTGCCCATTGCGAGGACCCGATGCTGGCTCTAGCAATTGACCTGCAACGGGATCTGAGGGGCAATTGTAAGTCGCCAGATTCTGTTCGCGCAAAAACGCATTGTCAGGATGTTCCAAGGGCAACGAGTGATTGTAAGTTGCATCCAGGTTAGCCTGCTCAATGAAAGGCAAGATAGCTACTGACCAAGCCGTGTGGCTGGGAGTACCACAGCATGGTCCGTCGGTGATATTACCGGGCGGGAATTTTTTGTAGGCACTTTCATAGTTATGAACTGCCAAACCAATCTGCTTGAGATTGTTCGAGCACTGCATGCGCCGAGCAGCCTCACGGGCTGCCTGAACGGCCGGCAACAACAAACCAACCAAAATGCCAATAATGGCAATGACCACAAGCAACTCCACCAAAGTGAATGCTCGCCTTTGTGACTGTATACGCATTCGGATCTCCATGAAAGCAAAGCAACTAAGAATCACCGCACCAGAAAAATTGGAATCGAAACGAGCCGGCTGCGACCGCGTGTAAAGCGTGCCTGATCTGTCGGGACCTCCTTTTTGAAACTTACGCATTGCACAATGGAGTGTTTTCTAGCCAGCCTGAATCACCAGCACGATATCGCCTCAGATTCCCTTACGCAAATATTTTGGCAGAAATTCTCACCTTACCCCCCGCCAGAGATCTCCCATCCGGCTGAGTCTGAACGAAAAGTAATTCACTCAGTCGTTGACGCACGAATGTTGCGTCGCCAGACAATTGGCAAGGGAAGCACACGCTGCGGGAGCAGCTTCTATTCGGTTCGGAACTCTTGGTACTGGACGGCTTGTAAGAGGTGACGCTCGCGCACTTGCCTTTCAGGTCAGTCTGCTGGAACATCTAGAAGAACCGGCACGCAGAGTACATGCTGCCGAACACGAGCATCGCGTTGTCGGTGGGATCGGTAATGATCAGCACGCGGGGTCTTCGACGTGCGCATATCCACTTCGCCAGCCAGACCATCGTCAGGCTCTTGCCGCTTGCTTGGTTTGCCAGATGACGTCATGCTCGCGCCGTTTCAAGTGATTCTGGGGATCGCCTGCTGGAGACATCGCACACGAACTCACCGTCTTCGACGCTGGTATGCAAGAAGACCTGCCGGCACAAAGAGTACTTCGGGATCGCTTCTATGCTGCTCATCATATGGCGCCTTGCATGGGCATGGTGCAGGGTGTCAGACGAACAGGCTTTCATCGATTTGAAAGTTAGCCTCGCATCAAATTCTGGCGGATAGGCTCGGTCTTTTGCGAGGACAGATGGGTACCAGGCAACGATTTCTCGAATACCGAACCTCTAGTCGGCAAAGCTGTACGCCCTCAATTGAAAGGTCAAGTAATGCACAAGTTCCTCGCTTTTCTCGCCGTCGTGGCTGTCTTCCCCTTTTCAGCAACAGCCCAAGAAATGCCAAAGCATGTCCAAGAAAACCTGGAAAAAATTGTCGGAACTTGGCAGATGAAAACGGAAAAAGACCAAGACGTTAGTACTGCCGAAGTGGTCATCGAGTGGGCGGTCAAAGGAGTCGCCCTGCGATTTAATTGGCAGGGGACTGACCTGCACACCAAGGAATCCGGCCTGAGTACCGGAATTCTGGGATGGGATCCAGTGAAAAAAGTAGTCCTTGAATACGAAATCGGAACCCAAGGATACACATCACAAGGCACGCACCACAGCTTTCGCGAAAACTCCTGGACCAGCCCGATCCGTGGCACCAATGCAGATGAGCAAGGAAACATTGTTTGGTTTGAGCATCACAGAACCATTGAAATCAAGTCTCCGGATGAATGGACGGTGACTGGAACTGGAATCATGGACGGTAAACCTCAGTCCAAGATGGTCTCCACTTTTACACGCAAGAAATAGAACGTATCTTGCAAACCAACGAACTTTTTCGTTTCAAGTCGAATGCTTCTCGTTTATGTCGGTAGTGTGGCACTGGTTCGCCAGTGTGGTTTCCCTCAATTAGAAGCTTGCACGAAGATGCATCACGGGTCGTTCCATGAACAGGGAAGTCGGCGCCTGAAAATCCTATTTCTTCGATCAACCTTGGATCAGTGTGCGAATTGCAAGCTGATAACATTCAAATACACGGGCTTGCCCGTGAAGATATAGGAAGCCGGGCCGCTAGAACGGAAACTGGAGTTGTCAAACCTTCAGTAGTTCTAAAGGACACCGGCTATGAAAACAGAATATCACATTGCGTTGGATGTACACGTAAGTTTTTGCGAGATGGCAG
>JANSWS010000801.1 GCA_024743355.1 bacterium | reverse complement strand
TGGCGTAGTACCCTTTGACGTCGCTGCGAAAGACAAATTGGTTTTTCGACAGATGGTCTTGAACCTCGCGAATCGCACCTTTTCCACCGCCACGACCAGCCACATGGAAGCAGCGAGCGGAGATTTCGTGATGCCAGGCACCGCTCGGTGCTGCGATCGAGGAACTGATCTCGATCGTCACCCCTGGCACCTTCTACCGCTGGCGACGGGAAGCGAAACGCGGCAAACCTTCCGTAAGCAAGCCTCGAGGCAAGAGCCAAGTCCTTCGTGACCTCGTGCTCAAGATCGCTCGGGAAACCGGGTTCGGCTACACCAAGATCCTTGGCGAACTTCGCAGCCTGGGCATCTCGCGAATCTGTCGACAAACGGTCAAGAACATTTTGAAGGACGGAAACATCGAGCCAAGCCCGAAGCGACGGCAGGGGACTTGGGATGACTACTTGAAGGCACATGCCCAGACCCTATGGGCTTGCGACTTCTTTACAAAACGCGCCGTGACGGCAAAGGGCATTGTCGACCTTTATGTCCTGGTATTCATGCACCTTGAGAGCCGAGAAGTCATTGTCTCCAAGAGCACTCGAAAGCCCAACTCCGCTTGGGTACTTAAGCAGGCTGAAACCTTCGTCACGCTGACGGAACATCGTGAGCATCGCCCTACGATCTTAATCCACGACCGTGACACCAAGTTCTCAGGCGACTTCCGATCGACCTTGAAGGATGCCGGAGTCGTATGCAAGAAGCTTCCGGTTCGCTCACCCAATCTCAACGCCAGGGTCGAACGTTTTGTGCAGACAATCAAGACCGAATGCCTCGACCATTTTATTGCCTTCGGCCAAGATCATCTCGACTATCTGGTTGGCGAATTTGTCGAGCACTATAACGAAGCACGCCCTCACTCCCATCGAAACCATCGGCCGCCGCTTGAGCAAGCGCCCGTGCCTGAGTGGGAAACGATTCGCCTTGAGGAGGTTGTCTGCCGAGAACGGCTTGGGGGCGTGATCAAGTCCATGCATCGCCGCGCTGCTTAGTCAATTGAAACAGGGCAGGGAAGCAGAATCCAGCGCTGCCGATACGCGCCCAATAGGTCCGCGGCTCCCGGGCGAGCCCACAGCCGTTGACTTCTGCTATCACTTCTTGGATGCTTCTACTCGGTTCCGACCTCGATTTCTGCTGACTTTCGCTTACGCACTTT
>JANSWS010000363.1 GCA_024743355.1 bacterium | reverse complement strand
TAGATCGTTCTGCCCATCAATACTGGTGTTGGTGACATAGATGTAGCCTATCTGGCCGTCGGACTGTTCCTCGACATATCGCCGAGTAGCCTCAATTCCACCCCAGAATCGCAGGCTGTAGTCAGAACCTTGAGGCTTGACTACCACAGTTCGTGGCTCATCATCGCCGGTCTGGACTCGCAGTGTGATGGCGCGACCGACCCGACCCTGGAAGTGTCGATAGGGGTTTTGAGTGGCGGAAACGGGTACACTCTCCACGGACAGCAATTTGTCGCCCGACTGGACTCCGGCTGCGATGAGTGGATTGCGGGCGTTGGTATCCCATGGCCCTCCCTGCCACAGAGTGCCGAAGCAAACCTGATCGTCACGTATCTCAAACTGGCAGCCGAGTAGTCCAACCGGTTCGGTTGGCCCCGATTCCAGATCGGCTTCGCGATAGTAGGCATGCCCTACATTGAGTTCGGAAATCATTTCCCGGATAACGTAACTCAGATCGTAGCGGCTCACACAGTCATCCAACAGTTCTGCGTAACGCTCGCGGATGGCATTCCAGTCGACTCCGTGCATATTGGGATCGTAGAAGAAATCACGTTCCATTCTCCAGGCATCTGCAAAGATCTGCTGCCATTCCGCGCGGCGGTCAATCTCGACTCGCATTCCTTCCGTACTGATTGCGTCTTCCAGTTTCTGTCCAGCCTTGGCCGGAACGATATGCAATTTGCCTCGCGCGAAGGCCAGTAATTGCTTGCCGTCGGGTGTTAATTCAAAGGAACGTACACCCTCTAGAACAGTTTCTTCCTCAGCTTGCCCCTCCTCTATTTTCAAGAGACGAATCGAAGATTCATTTGAACCGCCCTTGGTGGAAGCGCGGACATAAATCAGCTGATTGTCCGCATTGATTTGCAGGTTATCGAATTGCCCCGAAGCGACTGGAATTTGAAAGCCGCGGGCCTCCAAATCATCGAAGTCGATCACAACATCGGACTTCTCATCCTTGTTCTCGCTCTGTAGCGACTCGTCTTCAGTCTCCTGTGCTGCTGAAGCTGCCTGTTTTTGGCTGTCCTTTCGCTTCTTGCGACGCTTCTGGGACTTGCCATCCTCCGCGGACTCTTCCTGCGGGTCGGCCTTGGCTGCTTGTTGGTGGCTGTCGTCATCGTTGGCATCTTCGGTATCTTGATCCCAGGATTCCTCATCGCTTTGGGGCAACAATGGATTCTCGACGCTAGCTTGCAGAGGTAAAGCGATCAGCACGGCTGTATTGTCATAGATAAAGGTCGTCCCGACGTCTTCGTACTGGGGCTCGGAAAAATCGCGATTCGAGACGTAGTAAATAAACTTCCCCTGGCGGTCGAAGGCTGGCGCAGTGTCGTTGAAATAGCCGCTGCTGATGGCGTGGGTTTTACCGGTGGCTAGTTCCAGGACACGTATTTGGCTGCGGGCAACGTTGTCCAAGCTGCGCGCGTAGACCAACCATTTTGAGTCATGAGACCAACTGATGCTGGGGCGTTGGGAATAAGGATCCTGATCGAACTTGCTGGATTTTTCGGATTCCAAGTCGTACACGAACATGCTGCCGGACTTGTCGCAATAAAACAGTTTCTTGGAATCGGGCGACCATTTGGGGTCGAATTTGAACACCCCGCCGTCGCGAGTGAGTCGCCGCGTCTTCCCCATGCCATCACTCTGGATGACGTTGAGTTCGTAGTCGCCGTCTGCATCGGAAAAGAATGCGATCCATTGACCATCCGGGCTCCACGCAGGCGAGCGCTCGGCAACACCGCTGGAACGCGTCAGGTTGCGCGGCGACCCATTTTTGGCGGGGGCGGTCCAAATATCGCCTCGAGCTTCGACGGCTACGCGTTTGGCATTGGGTGAGATGCTCGCCGCTTGTACATACTCGGCTGCATCGACAATCAAGGGCCGCAGGGTCGGTCGATCACCGGGAATCTGTACTTTGACGAGCTTGGATTGACGCGATTTAAGATTCAAGACCCGAAGGTCTGCGCCGACCTGAAATACAATCTCGCCTTCTCCGTTCGTGCCTGGTCCGATCGAAGGGTATTTAACATCAAATTTTTTGAACTTCGTTACCTGTTCGCTTTTGCCCCCATCAAGATCGTACATCCAGATATTTAAGCGATGTTCCGGCCCTTGGTCCGATAGGTAGTAGAGGGTTTCCTCATGCCACATGGGATAGGAGTCCGTACCTTCCCATTCGGTGATCTGTTTTGAGCTGTAGTTCTTCAGATTGAATAGCCAGATGTCGGAGGCCATGCCGCCACGATAGCGTTTCCAGGTTCTCGAGTCGCGACTGTAAGGCGTGTAAGCCAGCCACTCGCCTTGGGCATCTAGAGCGCCATTGGTGCCGTATGGAACGGGCAACTGCACCGGAACGGGATGGTCTTCGGAGACCTGGAATAGCTGCATCATCCGCGACAGTTTGGCGAATCCCGAGGTGCTATAGAGCAAGCCTCCCTCGGGTGTGAAGTCACACAGCATTTCGCTATCCGGGTGATAGGTCATGCGTTTTGCGGTTCCACCCTGAGTGGCAATCTCATACAGGTCGCTGTCGCCTTCGTAGTTGCCGATAAACGCGATGCGGCTTCCGTCCGCATTGAACTTGGGAGATTGCTCGTGACCGGCCGGCGATGCCAGCGGACGCGCCAAGCCACCGGCTTTATCGACGATCCACAAATCGTCCGCGTAACAAAACACAATCTCGGTCTGACTGATATCCGGATAACGCAGCATTCCGGCCGAGGGCTCAACTTGCGCGATAGCAAAGCGAGAAGCAAAACAGGCGGCCAGCAGCGAAGCCAGCAGCAAACAGCGACATAGATGGTACATGGATCGACTCTGGGTGTATGACTCGATAGAAGCTTGACTCGGTAGAAGTTGTCTGCCTGCGGGCGAAAAATACTGGCTTGGGTGCGACCCACCCCGGCGGCTGTCAGCAACTTCAAACAGGCCAACGCAGATGTTCGCCGCGGATGATTTTCGGGGACCTACCATCGGGCTGGCACCGAACCAAACAGGCCCTGGGTGGCAGATTGGCTCGCGCATTCCAGTTGGCACATGGCAATTTCAACGATGCAATCCATTGTAAGTCAACACAAGCGACGCGTCACCTGGCAGCCCTTGGCTCGTAGCGCATTCAATGATGCAGATCCGACTGTTCGAGCCACTGCGTTAGTGTTTGCACCTCTCCTGGTCAACGACAGCATATTCTGAATCGACACTGACGCTGAAGATTGGCGAGCCAGCCCGATGGACAACCACGGAAGCCCATCGGTACTATCTACGCATGTTCAAGATTATCAAATTGTTCTTGTTGACGATTGCAGGCGCCCTGCTGGTCAGCCTGCTCAAGGATCGGCCCGAAATTTTGGCTGGCATCCTGCTCTGCGTGCTTGGCGTGCATTTGTTCATTGTTTGGAGACGCCGACGAAATCCATGGGTTGTCGCTGAAGAGTGTTTCTACCTGATTACCTTCGGTGTGCTGGGGTATTTGACGGAAGCTTGGGGGACGACGCACGGCCATTGGACCTATGGCTTTCTTCCGGCTGGCCATAGCGTTCCCTACTGGGTCCCGGTGGCCTGGTCAATCGCCGCGATGCTACTGGGTAAGGCAGAGAGCTATGTGGAAAGAAGCACTTGGCATGGAAGCCGTCACCCCGCGCTGTTTCGTATTGGGTGCATCTATTTGCTAGGCATGGCGATGCCTTTAACTGGCGAATCGATCTGCATAGCTTTCGGCGTTTGGGAATATCACTGGCCGCTGAAAATACTGGGTGTGCCTCTGTTAGCGCTGATTCTCATTTCATACGCACACCTGGTTTTCAGTCTGGTCAGGGCCGGAGGAGCGGCATGGAGGGAAAGGCAAGCCACGCTTGAAACGTGAGCCCTATTGTTGATCAAGCTGCCAAAGCCGTAGCTATCCAAGCTGGCTGCCTCAAGTTGTGACTGCACAAGCGGAAGCGGTTATAGCATTCAGTGCCCGGCATGAAATACACCGGGGCGGGCCAATACGACTTAAAAATGGAAGACATTCTCGATGATTCTGAAATGGCAGGCCAGTGAACTTCTGAGCTGTTTGCACTCCGCCTGGTGCGGCGTTGAATGGCCGCAGCAGGCACCGCAATTGTCGCCGGAACTGCGAAAGGCAGCCCATGATTTGCACGCTTGCCTCTCCAAATCGATTCAAGCCGAGCCAAGCATCGGCGATAACTGGCGCTTGCTCCATGCACTGGCCGCGGAGAGCAAGGACCCTGGCGACTTGGCTGAACGCTATCTTCAACTGCTAGCAAGTCCGCACAACTGCACTGCAGATTCTTTGCCTGGAACACTGCAAAGGCTGTTAGAAGTGTTTCAGGATGGGGCCCCGAGGTTTAACGAAGAAATGTCACTGCGGACAGGCCCCATGCGGCAGCAATGGGAAGCTTACGGTCTCGGATTGCTCAATCTGATCCGCCGTTCATTGAGACTCGAGCTTGGCGACGATGCCGCTAGCGTGTTCCTGGTCCAACCCGTGTTAGGTGGATATGGCCAAGTCTACCCTGAGACTCGAAGCATTCTTCTGGAAGCTGTACTGACCAATCGTGACCCCATGCTACCGGAGACTCTGCGAATGGCTTGGTTGTTAAGCCAGCTACGCATGGTAGGCATGCCTTTGAACTCGTCGGAAACCACCGTAGATGCGAATCGCGTCAGGAGTCTGGCCACGATTCCAGCAGCTTTGCAAGCGGGAGCGGATTTAGGGATCGCCGAATATTCGGTTGCTGCCTGCGGGGCGAGCATCGCGGTTTGGCAAGCCGATCTGCACATGCACCAGATCCCGGACTGGCTGCCACAATGCCTGTTGGATTGGTGGGATGGCTATCAGTCGCAGGCCATTCCGTGGGAAGACGCTTGCCAAGAGTTGGTCGGCTTGATGGCTAGGCAGAAAAAGGTCGGTTAGTCCATTGGTCGGATCAATTTTGCCATAGACCTAGCTGGCAGAGCTTGCCAGGTCGGATCAATGCAGAAGTTTGCGACGTGGCGGTTCGACGTTGCTGACGCGTCCAAGGATGCCTTCCATGATTCGCTGCTCCAAGATTCGGTCGCGACCAATCTCGTACCAGCCCAGTGTGATTGGTAATTGACGGATTTGGTTTTCATTGCGAACGATGGTGCCGTCATGACGTTGCGCTGCCGCACCCGCTGCGGCATACTGCGACTGATCGACGTCTTCCTGTTCCTTGATCACTTCAACGCTAATTTGGTATCCCGTTGGGTCAGGGATTACACGCACGGTGGCCGTCCGACGGACCGTCTGAAAGGTGCTCTGCAAACGCTCGAAGCCCATGGCAGCATCACGCCGCCACGGTTCAAAGCTCGTGCCGCTGATTTCCGGAAAGGTCGTTAGTCGACCCTCGAGCCAGTTCACATTGTCGCGACGCACGGGTTGCTCGGTATCAATGCGAAAGTGATCGTCGACGGTATCCACAACCATCCGCCACAGGAAGTCGGGATCCACTTCTCCCACATTGGCCGGATTGGAGACAGGGACTTCAATCGGAGGTGGCGGTCCCAAATTCATCGGAGGCAGACCGACAGCCGGCCAATTCCAGTGGTGACAACCTGCGCAGCACAGCATCAGCAGCGTGAACCAGCGTACTGCAAGCAAAGGCCGCATGGTGAAAATGACTCTCAACTGGGTATATTCAGGCAGCCTTGGAGAACTGCTTCTTTTCCGTTGACGTTGTTGCCGAAGATGTCACGGCGACTCCCAGGACTTCATGCGCTAACTGCCGATAATCCTCGGCACCGTTAGAACCTGGAGCATATTGGAAAATTGATTGTCCAAAGCTGGGTGCCTCGGCTAATCGAATGTTGCGGCGAATTCGCGTCTCAAAGAATTTCACGTCAGACCACAGACCGGCAGCTTGCGACTGGAGCTTCAGGAATTCGTCAACGTCGCGTGTGACCTCAGCGGCCAAACGCGTTCCCGAGTCATACATGCAGAGCACGACCCCCGAAAGCCGAAGACCAGGGTTCAGCCGCTTGGAAACAATCTCGATTGTTTTCAGCAGTTTGCTCAGCCCGTGCAGGGCCAGGAAATGGGGTTGGAGAGGCAAGAATACTTCGTTGACTGCGGTCAGAGCATTCAGCGTCAAGACACCCAGCGATGGAGGGCAGTCCAGGATCAAATAGTCGAATTCTTGTGGGTCCAGTTCGAGCTTGTCTCGAAGTATGACCTCACGGCCAACCTCGCCGGCCAATTCCATTTCGGCTGCCGCCAGGTCCAAGTTCGATGGAACCACGGCCAGATTGTCGTTGATCCAGCAGCGTGCGTCCTCGATGGAAGCTTGATCGCACAGAATCTCGTAAACGCTCGTCTGGTCCGCCACCACATTCAAGCCCAGATGCAATGAAGCGTGGGCCTGAGGATCGAGATCAATGAGACATACCCGTTGCCCCTCCTCGCTCAGCGCCGCAGCAAGGTTTACCGCGGTAGTGGTTTTTCCTACCCCACCCTTCTGATTGATGACGGCCATGGATCGCATTTCGAGACCACTCCTTAAATTGCTGCACACAAAAACTCAATTTGCGAGCCAAATCGAGATGGCGCCTTATAGGAAATCCCCTCTGAGGACCGCTAGCCCGGTCCTTTGCAAGCAAAATCGCCAACCTGCCATCGACTATACTTGGAGGCGGACTTGGCCTTGCTGAAGACAGGACTCTAGAATTGGTCTACTACTGATGGCGAAAAAAGGGGAAGCGAATTCGTAAGATACGCACGTACATGACCAGTTGGGAGGCAGAGCAGGCTCGCAACTTTCTGGAAGCCCAGGGCATCAAGGCCTTTGTAGAGGGGGTGAATACTCAGCTTGCGCTGTCCTACGCTGGTGGTGCGATGAGTGGCGTCAAATTACTGGTCGCAGAAGACGACGCAAAGTTAGCGGAGCAGTTATTGTTGGAGGAGGGACCCGACCCGGAAGCCGAAGCCTGGACTTGCCGTCGATGTTACAGCGAAGTTGACGCGGGATTCGATGTGTGTTGGAAGTGTGGCTCGGATCGCAAACAAGAATCGGAGTCCACCGCAAGCGATGCTAGCAATGCGCTCGAATCTGAACGGGATGCAGGCGAAAAAGGGCCCCCAGACGAGAAAGCGATACACCGGATACAACGGGGTTCCTCCGTTTTGGAAAGCCGCGGCAATGCGGCAGCTCGTTGGCTATCCAGCTATTGGATTCTCATTTTCGCCATGATCGAGCTGCTGGCCTTGATCGCGCTCGTACTAATGCAATCAAGGCAATAGACGGGCACGCAAGTTCTGAAGTCAGCCAACATTCTTTCGGAATGCGGGACCGCTCTGATCGCGACTGCCGTGCATAGCGTACCGAGCACTTTTCAACGTCGCTTTCCCCGAGGTCAGGTCACGGTCGTAGACCTACGGGATGCAAAGGAAGTATTACGATTTCAATTAGGTCGGCTTGGTTCCGCTCCGACCTTGGCTACATGCAACCGCTGATCAAACGACGATTTCGCATCCCGAGCGTTGCTCCCGTTCCACGAAGGCATTGGCCTGTTGGTCATCGCCAAAGTTCTCGGATTTTGCCACACTTCCAAATCGCCATCTCGGTATAATCACCGTCCCGCCAGGCCCGCGAGCTGTCAGGCTGCTCGCATCGAATTATTGGCTTTGGATGAATCGAGCATTTGACGAATCAATTTGATGGTTGCCTGAGTGGCTCCCTGTTGCGATTCGATGAGTTGGTGAGCCGCTCGTCCGCGAAGCTGTCCGAGTTCTGGAGCCCGGAGCTCCGTCCGCAGCCAGTCCTCGATTGCATGCGTTCCGTCCAAGCGTGTGGCGGCATCCTGATCGAGCAGCAGCTGCACAATATCGCGAAAGTTAGAGGTATTGGGGCCGAAAGCCACATTTGCTCCGTAGCCAGCCGGTTCAAGCATGTTCTGCCCGCCGCGATCGCCGAAACTGCCTCCCACGATGGCGATTTCCGCCAAGCCCCACCACCACCGCAATTCGCCTACGCTGTCGACCAACAGAATCTCCCAGTCATCAACGGAAACACTTTGGCTTAATTGGCTACGACGCAATAGCTTGCAGGGATAGGAGCTCAATTGG
>JANSWS010000729.1 GCA_024743355.1 bacterium | reverse complement strand
TGAGGCATACTCCTTATTCCTTATTCCTTACTTTTGTTGTCGCTTGATTGCCGAAACTCTCCACGAGTTTCGCTACAAACAGATCTCCCGCTCTTCCCGGCGTCTGATACCCGGCGCCCGATACCCGATACCCGATACCCGATACCCGTTCTTCGGCTTTTCTAGCCTCTAGCAACTAGCGCCTAGCAACTAGCTTCTAGCTTCTAGCTTCTAGCTTCTAGCCTCTTCTTCCCTTCTCGCCGCTCGCAACTTTCCGCAAATCGTGCACAATGGGTGACTTCACTGGCAACAGGGCACTTCCTTGGATGGGAAACAATCATGGTCCAATCAACCGCCGAAGAAGCCCAGGATTTCGATCCGTTCAAAATTGAACGTCCGGACCCCATCTTATTTCGCTACTATGTCTTTGCCTCTTTGCTTTCTGGCCCGCTGTTCCCACTTGTACTGGCCCCGTTGTGGTTTCGTTATTTGACGCTGCGTTACAAATTCGATGAATCAGGCGTGTCCATGCGGTGGGGAATCCTCTTTCGCCGCGAGGTAACGCTGACTTATCGCCGCATCCAGGATATTCACCTGACGCGTAATATTCTGCAAAGATGGATGGGATTGGCCAAAATCAGCCTGCAGACTGCTTCTGGAAACAATCAAGCGGAGATGACGATCGAGGGTGTGCTGGAAGCCGAGGAACTTCGCGATTTCCTGTACAGCCAGATGCGGGGAGCCAAGAATGAGCTGACAAGCGGCGATGCCGCGGCTCGAGATGCGATGCAGAGCGAGTCTCAATCCAAAGAAGCACGTGTCACGCAGGCATTGGAGGACATCCGCACGGCACTGCAGACTCTCGTACAACAACGAAGCGGGGAGTGATAACCATGATCATTCCTGAAAAAGCGGTTCTGCGTGCAAGTCAGTGGTGCTATCAAGGCGTATGGAGCATCATTACGCAATGGCTGCATGTTCCTGAAGAGCCACCGCATTTGACCGGGGCCGACGACGCCGACGTGCGCAGCTTCCGTCCCGCCGAGGGCTTTCTCCGCTACATGAAACTGTTCTTTTGGATCGGCCTGGTCGCTTTCGATGGTGCCTTGCTGGTGCTTTGGCTCATTTTGTTGTTTGCCGTTCCCTGGCTCGGCTTGCTGCTGGCCCTTCCCATTTGGGCCATTATGATTCTGCCGGATATTATTGCCTACATCGCTATACACCTACGTTATGATACCACTTGGTATGTGCTCAGCGATCGCAGCATGAGAATCCGACGTGGCATCTGGAACATCCACGAAACAACGATTACCTACGACAACATTCAAAACGTAGCGATTCGGCAAGGTCCCGTGCAGCGTTACTTTGGAATCTCCAACGTGCTGGTGGAAACAGCCGGCGGCGGCGCCAAGACCACCGAAGGACACCAGTCGACGGTAGCCGGGCATTCGGGTTTGCTCGAAGGCATCGAGAACGCCGAGGAGGTGCGCGACGTGATCCTTAGAAAATGGCGCGAATCACGAACCGCAGGCTTGGGCGATGACAGCTCGGCAGTCAGCTCCATGGCATCCGCTCACTATTCTTCCGGATTCTCCAACGCCCAAGTACAGCTGTTAGAAGACATTCGTGACCTCGCCCGCGAACTCAGCAGCTGACGGCAAAGAAGATAGAAGCTAGCAACTAGCGGCTAGTTGCTAGTGGCTAGTGGCTAGTGGCTAGAACGAAGGCCCGAGACCCG
>JANSWS010000430.1 GCA_024743355.1 bacterium | reverse complement strand
TCAGGTGTCAGGTGTCAGGTGTCAGGTGTCAGGTGCCAGGCGCCAGGTCTGCGCTGAGGCGGGAGCTTGTTGCCGAGTTCCGCTGCGAGACCGAAGCTAGTGGCCGACGGGGCTGTCGAGCTGATGCAGAACTTGGGCCGCAGTGGCGGTGTCGCCGCGTTGGGCGAGTTCGAGAGCGCGGGACAGGGCTTCTTGCTGGAGATCGGTAAAGGGTACGGCGGCTCCGGGCGGTGGTGCATTCTCGAACAACTGCCGGCCGATGGCTTGGATGAGCGCGTCGCAGCCGGGCTCACCGGCCGTGCTGGCAAAAACGACTGAGGATGATAGGCCAAGCTGAGCCGAATCAAACTTGGAGATTCTCAAGCGGGATAGCGTCGCTGCAGAGGACCAGTCCGCTTGCAAATCCGCCTTGGTGACGCATATCAGCTTGGGGGCATCGCTAGCCTCGCGCAAAACTTCGTGTGTGTGGGTCCAACCCACCGTGATATCAACCACCAGCACCAGCAAATCCGCCACTTTCACCCGCTCTAAGGCCCTCTCGATTCCCTGTTGCTCAATACTGTCCTGAGCCTCTCGAATCCCAGCCGTATCGGTGATGGAAATCGGCCAGCCAAGAATGACGGTTTCCGCGTCGATCCAATCGCGCGTCGTCCCGGCTGTCGCGTGCACAATGGAACGCGTTTGCCCAACGATAGAATTGATCAGGCTGCTTTTACCGACGTTTGGCGGGCCCGCTAAAACGACCTTCCAACCTGAGGTCAATCGCCGACCAAAGTTGGCATGCCTTAACAACCTCTGCAGGCCTTCCAAGGCCCTTTGCCAATCCTGCGGCGTCTCACCGAGCAAATCGTCTGCGATATCTCGCGAAGCGTTAGTCAAAGCCCCGGCGATTTGATCGAGGAACACTGCGGCCGCTCGATCGGTACGTGTGTACAACAAATTCGCTTCCGCCGCTTGAGCAATCGGGCTGGTCTGGTCTGATGGCCATTCCTCCGCATGAATGACATCGCAACCAGCGGCTTGCAGCGATGCCAGAATCGCATCGCACACTGCACTGCCGCCATGGCAGTGGATTTCTACCTGATCAACGCGAGTGCGGCAGACAACCACCTGCTCATCGCCCAGTACTTGCCTCCCATCATCGCGATTGCCTTCCGTCTGAGAGACTTCCGCATCGGACTTCTGCCGGGCCAGGGAAGCTTGCGAATTGATACTCCGGATTGGCCAGTGCCCATAGTGGATGCGTCCTTGCTCAAGATGCCTGGTTCTCAAGCGCGCTAACTTGAGCACTGTGGACGCGGCATGCGAACCGCGGACGGCAATCGTCGCGATACCGGCTGGAATATTGGCCGTCAATCTAGCGGCGATCATATCAAGACTCTTGATCGCGAAGATTCAATAGGAACTCGGCTTGCGCAAGCAGCGGATCGTCGAAGTCCAAGTGAATCACTTGGCTTGTCTTCAATTGCTCAATCAAGCTGTCGTGCTGTTTCTCGATATCGCGAGCAACTCGCCGCACGCGGCGGCTATTCAGAGTCCAGGTCAACACCAGCATGCAGTAAATCGCCAAGGGCAGCATGGACAAGAATAGACTGGTAAACAATAGACTGGGCGAAGGATGGGGAAAATTATCCAGCTGCACTTCCCGACCCGAGATCACAGACAGCGATGCCGAAAAGTATTCGCGGTAAATCAAGATGATTGGCCCAGCCATGAAAAACCAAAAGATGACGACACCCAACAAAGCCAGCAGCTGGACCCGCCATCCGGGAGTCGCATTGCGTTGGATGGATTCGTCAAATATCTCCTGTGATTGCGTCTGAAGCTCCTCGATGCCCGCCAAGCGGATGCCGGTGGTGGTGCTAGGCGGCAGACTGCCGGCGTTGGCTTGCAGCTTGTGCACCGCGCGGTGAAAGCGATCGCAGAGCGGACTCAAACGCTCTTCCACCTGCTCTTGAGTACGGCGGCGAATTCCATCCTGGATATCGCTGCTAAATTCTCGGCTCTGTCGCACATTGCGGGCCCAGGATGCCAAGGCGCCAAACAGGCTGGGTACGCTACCCGCCATGGCCAGCATGACACGATCCCATGCGCCCTGCGTAAGATGCAACGTTGACATCAGAGTGCGATATGGAAACCAGAGAAGCGATGTGTCTCCCACCAAGCGAGCTCGCAGACGCATGCGTATTCCGGTTTCCAGTACGGCAGGACTTCCCAGCAGCGACGCCAGTACGCGTTCGGGGACACGATCGGCCTCCCGATTGAGGTTTTCCACCGCTTCCGCGAGATGGGGCAGTTGGCTTCCAATCAAGGCTGCCACTTCCTTCCGCAGCCGCCGTTGAGCGGCCATGATCCGCTGTTCACGCGAGGCCAGCAACGACAAGTCCGTCAATGCCAGCTCGTGCAGACGATCCAAGATACTCGACAAGAAGTACTCCGCCGCTCCAGCCTGATCACCGGTGATTTCGAAATCGGGAACCAGAACTTCTCTTCCCAAATTCGTGTTGGGAGCCATGAGCATCAACTGGTCACGCAAGCTGCGAATGTCTTCCTCCATAGAAGTTGCAAGCCGCAGCGTCGCCGCATCCTGCGTCGCTTGGCCAGGCATTTCCTCAGGCTCAACAGAACTGATGACCGGAATGCAGATCGAGCCGTCGATCTGTCGAGCGATCGCCATGTTCGCGGCAGCGCGGATTTGATCGCGGGCCACGATCAACAACTTGAGAGGTGCCAGCGTCAGCGCCTCATGAGCCAGCCTGGCAGCATGCTGGTTGGCATCGGTGATTCCCGGCGTGTCGAGCAGCACATAAGGCTGCCCCAACTGCACCATATCGGTTGATGGACAAGGATGATAAATCTCCGACTTGGGATCGAGTTCATCCGGCGCGACCGGGCCGACCCATACGAGTCGCGTCGTGGCATCGTCGACCAAATCGCCGGAGCGGAGCAATTCTCGAATTCTCTCGTCACGAATGAATTGCCGGGCCACCCAGGTTTTTCCTTGCCCCTTGGCACCCACGATGGCGATCAGTAACGCATCGATGCCCCGCCCTGACTGGATATTGGCCAGGTCTTTTTGGTATTTCTCGCAAGCCTCCTCAACGGCACGAGTCACTTGCGACTCTCCGAAAACCGCCTGAGTCGCGTCCGCAATCCGCTGCGCGAAGGCTAGGTTTGGGATGAAAGTTGTTGAAGGCAAAGTTGATAGTCTTTCAAAGTGTGGGGATTGAGTTCCCATTCGCAAAAGGCAGCCTGACCATTAGGGGGCAAGCACTGCAGATTCGAGGGAAACAACTGCCGATTTGCGCCCTGGCATTGCGTATGCGGTAGTTCGCCACTGGCCGGACGTTGAATACCAATGCTGTCGCACAAGATGGCGAACAGGTCACTGAGTTGCCGCCAGGGCGTTTCACGATGGACAATACTCAATGTCTCGCCACCTGTAGCCATAGGAGTCATCACGGCGGCGATCCCGGCAGCAGCCAGAAGCTCTTTGGCAGATGCAAACAGCAACACGGCCGTGCCCCCGGCGTCGATCGGCACCAGAATCGCTGCCAGCAGAGGAGCGGTCAGTACTGCCAAGGGTTGCGTTCCTTTCCAAAGCTTGTCTTTCAAGGACATGCTCTCCCAGACCTGTCGACTCCAAGCGTCCAACTCTGCGGCCTGCAATTCTGTCTTGTCTTCCTCTGCAAAACGCTTGATGGCTTGCTCACATCCGGCCAACAATGACTCGTCCGTCAAATGCTCCAGAGCAGCATGCACATCGCCGTCGCGAATGGCCCTCGCCATCTTTTGCGGCGTGACAACCTGTGCACCTTCACCGCGACGAAAACGCTTGGCGAGCGCACTTACCGAATCGGAAGCCGATTGAAGGATGCGAAAGCGTGACGCGGAATTAGCAATGGCCGACTGCAGCTGACGTGCAGTTCGATCGATACTCAGACTCAGCCGCATCCAGCCCGGGGCGGTACGATGCAGGCTGTCCGCAATCTGCGCGACGATAGCCGGCGAAGCTTGCAGGCGCAGTCCCGTCGGATTTCCTGAAGCATCGCGTTCGGCCATGAATTCGTAGCAAGCGTCGAGCAGGATTTGCCAAATCTCGCGGGTTAATTCACGCCGCCGGGATAGATTGTCGACCAGCCATTCCATTGCCTGCGTGGCCTTGGTCTTCAATTGCAGATTCAGACTGCGGCTACTTTCTCGAGCGAGCGTCCCCACATCCAGCTGTTCGCCTAAATCGAAGAGATATTGGGATTTCTCCGCTGGCGAAGCATCGTTCTCAATCGCTTGGGTTGCTTCAAAAAAGACGGGAAGCCGCTCATCCGCATCGGAGAATTGCATTCGCGCCGGAGGCGGGGGAGATATTTCGGCGGCGAAGGCACTTCGATAATCGTATGCCATGTAAACCGAGCGTATGCCAAATCGATCCACCAGATTTCCGGCTTGCTCCAGAACCGTCGCTGGCGAATAGCGTGCCTTGACTCGGTTCACCGCCAACATTCTTGGAACCCCAGGCATGGCGTCTCGAAGTGTTGTCAAAATCTGCATCAAACCTTCGTCGTGAAGACTGCTTAGCTTTGCCACCACCACAAATGCTGAGCATAAGCGTCCAACTCGCGACAGCTGTTGGCGGCGCAGCTGCGGTAATTCGGATGTTGTGGGCGTCAACGGCTCGGTTAAGAAACCGGTTTGAATATCCGGACAGTCCATCAAGCCCAACTTGAGTCGATCCAAGCCTTCATCGTAGGCAATCAATGGCACATTCAGCGGATGCACCGGGTTGAGCCTGCGTGTTTCCGCCTGCAACGCGACCGGCATCGACGCGTCCTGCGTTGCCTGAGAATTCGAGTCACGCATAAGCGCATTGGAGATGATGCGACCGTTGTACTGCAGCACCGCCGTTTCTGCGTCTTCCGCAAGACGTTCTGGTGGATGTCCAAATAATTGCGTCATGAACGCGATCAGGGTATTGAGCAATTCCGCTTCGTCCCACCAGACTTTGGGTAACCACAAAACAAAGCGATGAGTACCGGAATCATTCGCTAAGCCTCGAAGAACCCGCTGGCGGTTTTGCGGACTCAAGTAGGTAGCCAGCAACGTGCTTTTGCCGGCGTTGAGCAGCCCGGTAATCGCCAAAATGGGACAGCGGCTAATGTCTTCAAAAGCCCCCAGCTGACGCAGCAGAGAATCGAGAACTCCGCGCAGCTCCTCTCCCGCACGTTCTTCCGCTTTAGCTGCGGCTACCGTCGGCGCGCCCAAGGCGTCCAAATAACTGGTGTGGTGCGAAGAACCAGGATAGATGCAGCTCAGGCCAGCTTCGGGTCCGCCCGCATGCAAGATGCGGCTCAGTCTGTGCCATGCTTCGGCGTCGCTATTCATCCGATTGGGTTCAGTGTTTAGACATCAGCTTTGGGGATGGAACGGTGCACAACCAGCGCCAACAAGCCTCGCTGAACGAGATCTGGTTCAACGAGTAACGGCTCAGAAATATAGGGCGCCAGACGCGGTCCGTCGCCTCCGCTCAGTATAACCGGCAGTAAGCCTTCAGGCTGTATGTCATGGAACATGTCACGGTAGCGACTGACGAGATGCATCACACCTCCGACCAAGGCACTGGCCACGCCGCAGAGCATCGCCTGCTCCGTGTTCTTGCCCGGCAGAGGCGGCATTTCCCGTAAATCACCACCCAACAGAGCGTCCGCGTCCACTTCGGGAAGCTGATCGGCGGCCTGTCCCAGTAGTCTCAGCATCATCGGCACACCCGGCACAATCGCTCCACCCTGAAATCGAGTCCGTTGATCGCTTGAAGTGACCAAGTCTACGGTAACGGCGGAACCTGCCTGAATCACGATCAACGGAGTCTCTTGCCCAACAGTCAGCCGACCACGCACCCGCATTGCTTCGACAGCCCCCATAGCTGCCAACAGCCGATCGATGCCCACGCGATGCGGCTGCAGCGTTTCTACCTGAAGGGGCAAATCCGCATGGCTGACCTTCGTAAAACTCTGCGAGCCCCGCGCCTCGATGGCATCGAGCAATATCTGACACGCGTCGGAACGCACGCTGCTGATCATCCAGTGCAGACGGCCTTTCGCCTCCAGCCAAGTTGAAAGCTGGCCCAACCACTGGGGTGAATCCGGAGCAAAGCGCGATGTCGCAGTCTGCTGGACGATGCGGTCTTCATCGCAGGTGGCGTTGTGTTGCGGAAAACACCACCGGATACGCGTGGCCGATCCCAGGCTGTTCTCTGTGGGGGACAACTCGACAGCTCTTAAGCCGCTGTTTCCAATGTCTACACCTATGTATTTACATTTGTGCATGCTGCTCGCTATCGATGGATAGGAATTCGAAAAGCGGACGCGATCTACCTCCCGAGCCAGGGTCGCCTAGTGGCAAGCCCCCCTGCTTTTTTTCCGCAATGCATCCCAACTGGAATCAAGCCGGCTGGCCTTGGTCCAGGGTCGAAGCGATGCTTCGAATCAGCTGGTTCAAGCCCTCGCCGGTCACGGCGCTGATCAACAGCACTTCCTTGTTGATCGCTTGTTGCAAGGCATTCCTGAAGTCGGCGGC
>JANSWS010000329.1 GCA_024743355.1 bacterium | reverse complement strand
TGTCCAACTGCCCGCATTGTTCCTGAAAGCGGGCATAGTTGGACCATGTCAGGGCATGGTTGCTCCGCAATTGCAAAGCCTTGCGAAAGGCAGACTCGGCACGCTCGCGTTGCCCTTGCATGGCGAAGCTCACCGCCAGTAGATGAAAGGCTTGGGCATCCGAGGCGTTTTGCTGGATGGCATGCAGCAACAGTCTCTGGGCGTCTGCGGGCCTTCCATGCTGGATATGCTCTATGGCGAGGTCATGCATGTATCAACTTCAAGCGGCTGTCGGTGTTGGATCCATTCGCGTCTTGATTCAGGAGATCGCGTTTGTTTGGCAAGGCCGTTCTTGACTTCGCGCCAGCTGCATTTGTCTGGCATCATGCCACCATAGTAAAGCGAAGATTGGAATGAGCGCGACGATCAGCCATTGGTAGCCGGTCAAGTGGAAAGCGAAGCGAGCTTCGGGGCGGATGAATTCGGTCAGGAAGCGATAGCCCAGGTAGCTCAGGATGTAGAATTTTGCCAGCTGTCCTGGCCAGATTCCACGCTGGCGCAGCGTGAAGAGCAGGGCGGCCATGCTGAAGTGGAACAGGCTTTCATAGATCTGGGTGGGATGTCGCAACAGACTATCGGTGGCGGAGCAACGTAGCGCCCAAGGAAGATCTGTCGGCGTGCCAAAACAACAGCCGGCAGCCAGACAGGCCAGGCGACCGATGGCGATGGTAACCGCCACGGGTACTACGAACGAATCGCCCGTCTTGGTGCGAATTCCCAGCGTCCATTTGGCGAGTTCTACGCTGAAGTAGGCTCCCACGATACCGCACAGAATAGTCTTGCCGCTGGAGAACCAGGCCGTACCGTCCAGAAACCCCGGCCAGTCCGCCAGCACGAATGGCAGCTTGGCGCCGATCATCGCTCCGCAGAATGCGGACAGCCCGATCGCCAACCGCTGATCCGCCGGCAGCGGTAGACTGCTCTGTGATTTTCTCAACAGATATGCACCACTGATAACCGCAGTCAACATGATAAGTGTATACGTCAGTGGCGTCTCGGCTAAGTTTTCCATCCAGCCGCTCACAGGTTCGAGATGTGCCAGATGCACACGAAGAAAAGCAGGATGACCGCGGCCAGCGCCAGCAGGGAGATGACAGCGATCGTGACCGCAAAAGACACAAACAGGTTGACCAGCAATTTTCCAGGTTGTGGCTTTCCGTGTTGACCGACTTGCCAGAGAGCCTTTACGCCCGTGACCAGAAAGGCGGGACCAATCAAAATCAGATAGGCGACCAAAGCCCCTGGGTCCTCGGATGCCATGCCAATCCCGACCAGAATCGCTAAAACCAGACAGCCAATGAGCAAGGCGGTAAAGATCGCGTCATATTGATCATTGTAAGGGCGGGCAGTCTTGGTGACGGGCGGGCCGCTGGCAGTAGGGCCCGAGGCATAAGGATTATTTAACGCTTGTCCAGCAGTTGCCGGATGCTGAAACAGACTCGCATCCGCATGGCACATCCAGCATTGTTTTCTGCCAGCATCGACCCAGGCTCCACAGCGGCCGCAAATCCTCTGTTCCAGAATAGGAGGTTCTGAGGATGCGGTCGTTCCACTCGACTTCATTCCAACGCTCCTGGTGCTCTCGGCGATGCAGATTGGGATGGCGGGTTGTCATCAGCTACAGGATGACTTGTATCTTTTGAGGCTCCCAGGCGACGTGCGTAATCGCTAGCCAGGGATCTTTGCATGAGAATAATCTGGCCTGCGATGACACCTGCCGCCAACATGCACGTGATCACCACCAACTGTCTTACCGGCGGCGTGTGGTGATCGGCGTCGAACCAGCTTGGATCAAAGGCCCCGACCAGGCACAGATAGCACAGGATAGACAGCGCGGTGGCAAAAGTGACCAGTCGCATACTGAGCCGCAGGCTGGTTGTTCCGATGACCAATAGGAAGCAGGGGATCAAGGGACTGTTGGGGCCTGACCCCAGGCCGGCTGCCACTGCGAGCAAAGCGACGTCCAATCCGCAGGTCAGAAACTTGAGTGTTTCGGGAAAGTAGCTTTGACGCAGTGCTACCAAAACCATGAGTGACACCGCCAGCCAACCGGCAACCAGAAAAGTCACCTGGCGATGAAAGAGAATCTCTGCTTCCGTCCGCTCGGCAAATGCTAAATAGTGGACCAGTTGAATTCCGTAGAAGAGCAGCAGCAATCCGACCCGCATTAGTGCGGTCCGAATTTCACCATCGAAAGACTGCCAGCGGCAAGAGACATACCAGGCAGTGTTTGCGGCCTCCGCGTCGGGTGCGGTCGGGCTACCTTCAGTCTCCGATTCGTGGTTATGTTGGGCGACTTCCATGTACCGACTTTCCAAGAGTGCGAGATGCGTCCGCGGCAGTTCACAGGGCTGACTACCAGTCTAATCTTTTCCCGTCGCCCTCTTCCACTCCACTGGGCGAAGTATCTCGCCATCGATGGTTCACGTCCACGCTGGGCCTGCAAACAAAGCCCCGTGTTGTGAGCTGCTTGCAAGGGAGCCGGTTCTCAGTTTGGGAAAGTTTGATCGAACAATCCTTAGGATCGACTGGCATCTGATGGCATGCTTATTATCCGTGTGGATCGGTGTTCATCCGTGGCCCGAGATTGCGAGCGCGTATTCTGTGGGCGGGAGTAATATTGGCCACGGATGGCCACGGATGGTGGGCTGGACTTAGGGTCGCGTGTCAATTGCCGGATTGTTTCTTTTCCGTGTAGATCGGTGTTCATCCGTGGCTGAAGTCTCACTTCCATGCTGGGCCTACAAACAAAGCCCCGTTTTGTGAGCTGCTTGCAAGGGAGCCGGTTCTCAGTTTGGGAAAGTTCGATCGAGCAATGCTTAGGATCGCGTGGCATTTGATGGCGTGCTTTTTTCCTTGTGGATCGGCGTTCATCTTGGCTCGAGATTGCGAGTGCGTAGTTGTGGGTGGTAGGAATATTGGCCACGGATAGACACGGATAGACACGGATAGACACGGATGGCCACGGATGGCCACGGATGGCCACGGATGGTGGGCTGGACTTAGGGTCGCGTGTCAATTGCCGGATTGTTTCTTTTCCGTGTAGATCGGTGTTCATCCGTGGCTGAAAACTGCAAGCGCGTAGTCTGGGCGTGTTTCTTCTGCGTGTGGCTCGTTGTTCCTCGGTGACTGAAGACCGCAAGCCGTGGCTCGAGAGCGACAACGCGTCGACTCAAGCTAGGGCTCACGCAATTGCTGAAGCATCCATTGCACGTAATCGCTTGAAGCCTTGACGACTGGGGTAGCCAGAATCTCGGCAACGTCATAGGGGTGCAGGTCACGGATGGCTTCCATCAGTGGATCCAACAAGCGGCCGATCGTTTTGATTGTGCAGCGATACTCTGTGGACTTGCACAGTTTTCCCTGCCAGCTGTAGACACTGGTGATTGGGCCTGTGATTTGTACACAGGCTGCCAATCGCTCTTGAACCACTTTTTCAGCCAACATTTCAGCTTGTTCGGCTGTCTCCAGCGTCGTCGTTACCTCTAGAATGTCTGACATGGCTACCATGTTACGCAACCAACCAATGTTCCCCGCTCACGGACTTTAGGCGAACCGTAGATGAAAATTTACCAATCGTAGCCACCGTCGCCAGACGGTGGACGAAGTCGCCAGATGGTGGACGAAGTCGCCAGATGGTGGACGACGTCGACCACGCTCTGGCGAGCGTAGCTACGGGTAAGAATTCATCTGCGCTCGCCTTAGCATCGAAAACCAGAATCATCATGTGCGGACGCTACACGTTGAAAACGCCACCGGATCAATGGGGGCAGTTATTGTTACCGATTCTGGAGTCCGATGCAGATTCTCAGGCATGGCGCGAGAATTGGCAACCAAGATACAACATAGCCCCGACTCAAAATGTGCTTGCCCTGTGGGTGGATGAGCATGGGCATTGGAAAGTCGGTGACTTCCGCTGGGGTTTCATTCCCAGTTGGGCCAAGGAGTTGTCTATCGGCAACCGCATGATCAATGCGCGGGCGGAGACGGTCGATGAAAAGCGATCGTTTGCCAGTGCCTTCAAGAAGCGGCGGTGTTTGGTGCTAGCCGACGGATATTACGAGTGGCAGAAGCGAGTGGACGGCACGAAGCAGGCCTGTTGGATCACCCCGACCGATGGCGGCGTGGTTGGCTTTGCTGGCTTGTGGGAGAGCAATTCACGAGCCACGGATCACAGGCTTAACTCGTGCACGATTATCACGACTTCTGCCAGCCCCGACTTGGAAGCCATTCACGATCGCATGCCAGCGGTGTTGCAGGGTGGGGCAGCCGAGCAATGGATGCATCCGGAATGTGAGCCTCAGTCGGCTAAGTCTCTGTTGGTGCCGGCCGAAGTGAACAGCTTTCAAGTCACCAGGGTTAGCAACTACGTCAACAATCCGCGTCATCAGTCGTCCGAATGCATTCAGCCTGTCGAATGACCGACTTCACGCATCGGGACCCTTGCCGATCAGTTTATCGATCAGCGTTTCCAATTCGGATTTGGCGATCCCCATTTTTGCGGCTGCTAAAGCAAACAGGCGTTTCTCAACTTCTTGCAGCTGACCGTCGGCGGCCATCATCCGCATCAGATCGGCCAGCATGCGATCTTGTTCTGCGCGGTCGACGGGAAATTTCAGCTTGGCTTCGCCGCTCAAGGCGAATGCGATCGCCTTTTCCAGGTCTTCCTCTTCGAGTCCCAGTGTCGCGCAGCGATCGACCAGCAGAGCGATTTCTTGTTCGCTCAAGCTGCCATCGGCGGCGGCCATAATGACCAGATTCTTCAGATGATCGAGCTGCTCCACGGACGACTCCCGCACTTGAGTTGGAATATGTGTGACTGATTGTCACAGGTTTATTCTCAGCGTCAACTAGAGCAAGTGGAGAGTCGGTTCATCCTGGTTAAATTGGAACACGGCTCATGGACTTAAGCCTTGCGAATGAAATGCTCGGCGTAGGAACGGACCTGATGCCCGTTCAGCACGTGAACCATCCGCAATTGCTGAATCATGGCGTCGTTGAAATGGCTCAGGGGCAAGTGCACCAAATGCCGTTGGAACTTGCGGGCGATGCGGCGAAAGTTGGCGGTCGGAGGCTTGGGGCTGAGCAAGGCAATTTGTCGCTCGCGCGCATGTTTGCAAGCCGCCGCAATCAGCCGCTCTTCGAGTCCGTTGGTGAACTCCAAACTGGGATCCTGCCAAATGTCCCGAATGGCTACCGGCGGAAACAGGAACATGGCACCTCCATAAGTCGCCAAGGCAATGCCCGGTCCGATTACTTCGTCCGCGAAGTTCGTGGCAAAAAATGCCAAGGTGGATTCTTCGGCGTGTTCCGCAAACCAGGTTGTTCGCCAGGGGTATTCCTGAGGATCCGCGGGAGTGTCGAACAGCATCACACAGCAATCGATGGTGCCTACGCTGGGCGGCATGACTTTGACATAGATATCGCCGTCGTACCAATGACGGAGCGTTTCGCGAATGTCGATGCCGTCTTTAAAGCTGGTGGAAAATTTCTCACTGCGAGCCAAGTCGGCTCCAATCAACGCCCGAGCCCGATCCACCACGCGGGTGCGAAAGCTCTCAATGAGATTGTCCTCGGGGGGCCACGAACACTGGGAATGCGGATCCCATTGCATGCGCCAGCGATCTTGTTCCTGGCGGTCGGGCTTGCGCCTGAGCTCCAGCGATCGCCATGACATGGGTTGACCGGGCAAGCGGCTGACGACGCTCACCGTTTCGCCGTTGTCGGGAGCGGTTTCCGGAAGCCTTGCCTGGTCAATGGCCAGCGAAATTTGCGGTAAGCCGTAGTCTTCATGAAAGGGGTAGTTGCGAGCCGTCTCAATGGCATGGATGGCGTACTGGTCTCCCATGATCTGCTGCGTCGATACGGCAATGGTGTACATGTCAGGCGTCATGCGATGCTCTAGCAACGACTGATTGCGGATGTACTTCAGGCATTGCGAGAGCAGCAGCGGCGTGATGTTCCGTGCGCGTTTGCCCAGGTCCTGACGATAGCTGCTGCGGGCTGAGACCAGCAATTGCTTGACGCCGTCAATCGCCAGATTCTCATCGTCACCCAGCTCCGCTCGCGACCGCTCGTAGAGACCGGTGACGAAGGGCAATTCACCAAACAGAAAAAGCAGTGAGTTGGGATTTACTGCGTATCGATCCGGCCGCTGAACCGAATCATGTGCGGGCGGGTCGTGGCTGGCATGGCGGTAAGCTTGATGCAGCCAAGGCCACTCCAGGATCGAACACACCATGACCACGTGCGAGAAACGTCGCTCCAACTGCCGGAGCTTCCAGGCCATATAATACAGGCGATTCCAGGTCTGTTCCTGATAGGGTTTGGTTAGGCTGGGCAGGACGGCAGTGGCGAATCGTTCTATAGGAACCGTGCGCAGCGCGTAGGCATCCGGCATCGCGGAAGCCACCGGTTGAAACACATCGGTTTCCAAGTCGCAGAATTCGATCGGCCAGTGCTCACCCAGGGCGATCCGCAAGGCCATGATGGTGGGCTGGCAAGGATCGATCGGAACATAACTCCACGGCGTCTGCGCGTCGTCCTCATCGTCCTCCGAAGCGTCGCTGCCCGGCGACCAAGACAGGTCGTAGTTCGGCGAGGGGCGCTGCATTACGATAGAGGGACTGGGGAGCTGCTCCACCCCATCCAGCACAGCCTCCCGGAAGGAATCCGGAAGCCCCACAGCCAAACAATCGCAGGGATGGTTCAGCAACCACTTGCGAACTGCCAACGCACAATGCCCGCTACCGTGAACGACCGGCAAGCAGGTAATCCGTTCGCTAAGCTCGAGTGGTGAATGCATGGGTGTGTTGGGAAGCACCAATTAAAGACAGGTTATTTTTGCGATGCAGGACCAAGCTCTCATGATACCATCCCTTGCTCACTTGCGCGTCCGGCAGCACGTCCACTTGGCGAGAGGCCGCCGGAGTCGCACCGCTTGGTGGCCGACGTTAGTTGTATTGTTCATGGCTTGGCTTGTGTGCATGGGGCCGACTGCCTGGGCACAGCCCAGCCCAGCATGCGAAGCCATAACGCGTTTACTACCGCCAGCGGGTCAAGAGCCCGCTCCCGAACAACTGAGTGCTTGGCAGGTTGCTATGCAGCGGTTGAACCAGGAGTTGGCGTCGCTGGATAACCTTTACCGGGCCGATGTTGAAGTCCTAATAAAAGCTTGTGAATTGGCCATCCGGCATCGGGAATTTTATCGTGACGCGGATTTTGCCAAAGTAGATTCCTTGCTCGAGCTGGCCGAAACGCGGTTGGCGGAGCTTCAGGCAGATCAAGTTCCAAGCTGGAAACACGCGGCAGGCAACCAAGTCCGGGGATACCGTTCCTCGGTTGACGGTTCCGCTCAGCCCTTGGGTCTGGTGCTGCCGGAAAGGTCGGAGGAAGGAACTCAGTACCCTCTCTACGTGTGGTTGCATGGTCGTGGCGACAAGACGACCGATCTGCATTTCATCCATGAGAGGCTGAGCAAGGAGGGGCAAGTGCAGCCCGAGGGTGCCATCGTTCTGCATCCTTTTGGAAGGCAATGTGTCGGTTACAAATCCGCCGGCGAAACCGATGTTCTCGAAGCGATTGACTTTGTTTGTGCCAATTACCCCATCGATGAACGACGCATCGTGCTGATGGGATTTTCCATGGGTGGGGCCGGTGTCTGGCATTTGGCCGCACACTATGGGGACAGGTTCTGTGCAGCTAGTCCAGGAGCTGGTTTCGCCGAGACGGCGCGTTACCAAAACTTGAAATCCGAGCAATTTCCGCCCGAATACGAACAAATTCTGTGGCGTGTTTACGACGTCCCCAACTATGTCCGCAACCTCTTCAATTTTCCGGTGGTGGCTTACAGCGGAGAGAACGACAAACAGATTCAGGCCGCCCGGGTGATGGAAGAGGCCTATCAAGGAGAAGGACGGCAGTTGACTCATTTGATTGGCCCGGGCATGGGGCACAAGTATCACCCGGATACCTTGGCGGAGATCTTGCAGCGCATGCAACGGGCAGCGGAGAGCGGCAAACCGCTGCAGTCCAGTGAGTTCTCAATTCAGTCGCCCCATCAACGCTATGCCAAATACGCATGGGTCAGCGTGGATGGTGTTCAACAGCAATACGCTGACACGCGGGTGGATGCTTCACGCGATGAGCAATCTGGCTGGAAATTGAATACTCGCAATGTCCAGCGTCTGGTTCTTGATGCTGGTAAACCCGGCAGCCCACAAGCTAGCGTAGTGATTGATAGTCAGTTGTTGGGCCTCCAGGCCGGCAAGCAGAATCGGTTCCAGCGCGAGTCCGACGGTACTTGGCGATCGGTCGAGTCTTTTCCTGCCATCCGCAAGCACCCGGGCATCTCGGGGCCAATCGACGATGCATTCATCGATGCCTTTCTGGTTGTGGAGCCCAGTGGTAGCAGCGGTAACGCCGACGTGGATCGCTGGGTTGCCTGCGAGTTGGAGTATCTGCGCGATCGTTGGCGGAGCTTGTTTCGTGGAGAGTTGCGGAGCAAGCTGGATCGCGAGGTGAACGCCGAGGATATGAAAAATTATCATCTCGTTCTGTGGGGCACGCCCAGTAGCAATCTCGTCATGAAGAAGATCATGAGTGCTAGCAATGGGAACCAAGGGGAAGGCCAGGAATCAGCGTCCCAGGGCGGGGAGGCAAGTGGCTGGGCGGGCGGCTTGGAGTGGAGCGAGGAACGCGTCGGATTCGACAACCGCTACTCTGCGGCCAATCACGTGCCGCTGTTCATCACTCCGAATCCGCTGAATCCTGAACGCTATGTGGTTGTGAACTCCGGCCCTACCTTTCGCAGCGCGCATGACCGAACGAACTCGCTGCAGAATCCACACCTTCCCGATTGGGCCATTCTCTCCTTGGATGAGCCCAGGTCGGCAGAACGCGGCGGACGGGTTGTCGAGGCCGGGTTTTTTAATGACCGTTGGCAGCTCGACGCCGAACTGACGTGGCAGAATCGGCCGTAGCCACGCTCGCGGGTACGTGGAAACGGCGTTTGGCTTTTTCCCATCCACCTTCTGGCGAAGGTGGCTACGCTCGCCAGAGCGTGGAGATTGCCTCTGGGTCGCACTTTCATCGAATCCACCTTCTGGCGAAGGTAGCTACTGGGTAGCTACGCTCGCCAGAGCGTGGAGATTGCTTCTGGGTCGCACTTTCATCGAAACCACCTTCTGACGAAGGTAGCTAC
>JANSWS010000229.1 GCA_024743355.1 bacterium | reverse complement strand
TCATTCCGATCTGCTGATCGCCGAGTCTGCCTCGATGTCCATCTTGGGAGGCAGAATGGAGAATCAGGATACGCATTTTCGCAGCGACAAGCGTCGGATCTACATCGTTGCGGACGGAATGGGCGGACACTTGGCGGGGGGAACTGCCAGTCAGATGGCGGTGTCCATGCTGGCCAAGATACTCTGTGGGGTCTGTGACAATCACACTCCTTGCCTGGACTCGCTTCAAGCGGCAATTCGGCAAACGCTCAGCGAAGTCGTTCAACGTCTGCAGGGCATGGTGCGTCAGCAACCGGCATGTGACGGCGTCGGTACCACCTTGGCACTGGCGGTTGTTTGCCACGATCGGTTGTTCTACTGCCATGTTGGAGATTGCAGAATCTACCTGTTTCGCAACGGCTTTCTTCAACCCCTGACGGCTGACGAATCGCTGGCTCAGGAATTGCTTGAAGCTCATTTGTTGCCAGCCAAACAAGTCGAGCATCACCGTTGGCGGCACATTGTTACCAATTCCATTTCCAGTCATGGACTGCAACGCCAGCCCGCACTGCACGTCCTTCAATTGATGCCGATGGATCGCGTTTTGCTTACTACCAACGGCCTGACCGAGAAGCTGTCCGTTGCATCGATCCGTGATTTCATCTCGCATCGCTACGCACCTAAAGCAAGCATCGAGCACTTGAAATCGGCTGCTGACCGCTCAACGGTCGAGCACAACGCAACTGCCATCCTGGTCGAATTCAGGAGTGCGGAACGAGCAAACCACAACTCAGACTGAGTGCGCAGCGAGGAACCTATCCGCAACCCAAGAAGACCGCGGCTAACGCCAAAGCGGCTAATGGTTGTCGGATAGCTCCTAAGCCCCGCCACAGATGCTGAAAACCACTTCCCCAACGAATCGCTTTTACTGGAGTCATTATGAGTACGACTGCAACTGCTTCACAAGGTACTGCATCGCCCGAGTCAACTGCCTCAAAGGCCTCGAAGTCTGATAGTAATTCTGCCAAGCACCAAATAACTTGCCAGTATTTTTCCCAGGAAGATCTACTGGGCGGTGGCTGTTTAGACCTGCGATTGGCGATGGACGCAGCCGAGAAGGCCATTCGCATGCATGAGACTGGCGACGTAATTTTCCCTGAGAAGATTGTTCAGATTTTCAACGAGGAAACGCAAGAACGGATCAATTGCCTGCCGGCGACCTTTCGCTCAGACCGCATCTGCGGAGTGAAATGGGTGTCGGTTTTTCCACCGAATCCCGTGAAATATGGCATTCAAAATTTGACTGCCGTGATTGTGCTCTCCGAGATCGTGCACGGGCTTCCGGTGGCCATCATGGAGGGAACTCTATGTTCCAACATGCGGGTGGGAGCCATGGGAGGCTTGGCCGCAAAATACCTGGCCAATCCAAACAGCGAACGGATTGGCTTTATCGGAGCCGGTGAGCAGGCCAAAATGCATTTGATCGCCATGAAGACTGCCATACCCAGCCTTAGGCAATGCTGTGTAGCCGCCAAGTCAGAGGCGGAAGAGCAGGATTTTCTGAAGCAGATGCAGCCCATTATTCCGGACATGGAAATGGTCGCTGCTGGTACCAAGCTGGATGTGGCTGCAACCGATTCTGATATCATCGTCACCGCGACCAGCGCCCAAGCACCGTTACTGAAGGCAGCCTGGGTGAAACCGGGCGCGTTTTATAGCCATGTCGGTGGCTGGGAGGATGAGTACGCGGTTGCAAAGCAGTCGGATAAAATTGTGTGTGACGATTGGGAAACCGTGAAACATCGAACTCAAACCCTCAGCCGCATGTACAAAGACGGTGAGCTGAGCGATGATGACGTTCACTGCAACCTGGTCGACTTGATTTTCGGCAGGAAGCCCGGCCGGGAAAGCGAATCCGAACGCACTTACTTCAATGCAGTTGGCTTGGCCTATACCGATGTCGCGATCGCCTATGCGATGTACCAGCGAGCTTCCGCCGCGGGTATGGGGCAAACGCTCAAAGTACAAAACCAAATGATCTTCGAGCACGAGAATCTGAAAGACTGGGCACGCATCTAAATTAGTTCGCCTGTCTCTGCCCTAATCGCCAAAAGCATGGATCAAGACACTTCAGCCTCTGATTCTCAAGTGGAAGTTAATTTTGATGGGTTGCGGAACGCGATCACGCCCATCAATCTCATGTTTGATGGCAGACTATTCAAGGATCTGAAAGGACTCACGTCGCACATTACGCAAGCGATGAAGAAAGTCGACCGCGAGCGCCCTGACTACCAGGCCGCGCTAGTAGAAATCAACCTGCTCGAAGCCGCTTTTAATTCCGCCCTCATGCAATGGGAGCAGAAGCTGACTGGCGAGATTCAAAGATTGAAGAGCTCGGTAGAAACGGCCCAGCAAAAGTCGTTGGGGGCTACCAAGAAGATCAGCAAGTACCAGGAAGAGTTGACACGCGGACGGGCCACAACCCGCTCCCTGCCCATTCGAATCGGACAGGTTCGGAATCAGTTGATCTATGCCAGTGGCCACGGCCCGAACCCGGCATCGGGCAATGCGGTCGTCAAGAGTAAATCGAGGCTAGCGGAGCAGAGGCAAGATCTCCCCACCGTTTACAAAAAAGCAGTGGGACAGATTCTTCGAAAAGTGAACCATAGAGGAGACTCCAAATTTACCGAGACCGCACTGCGGATTTTCAAGAATCTATCCAAGCCTCCGATCGAGCTGGAAGACAAACAAGAAGTCGTTCGAGGCAAACTATATTACTTGAACCCGAGTTCTGCGTTTGATGATCCCAAATTACAGTTTGTCACGATCATTGGTGACAATACAGCCGGCGATAGCTACATGTTGGTATCGGTCTTCGCGGACGCAAGTGCATCTTCTGAAATGCGATTTGAAGATTTTCACCGTCTGCGAGTTCTGCTGTTCGAGCCACTGGAAGACATGCAGATCATTCTGAGGCTATTAGAGGCCAGATTTCGAGATGACGACTTCCCGGAGACTTTTAGACTTTATGCAGCCATTCGCAGGAAGGCCTTGGAGAACAAACGCGACGAAAAGTTCAGTCCTAGACAGCAAGCTATCCATGACTATTTGACGGATTTGGTATTTGATTTTGTCGGCATCAGCTTTGACAATCACGCTTCCGAGGTGCGATTTACGGAACAAATCAACCAGGCCATTCAAATGCAGTAAGAAAAAATCGGGCAGCCAAGGCAGCACGACGTAACGGATTGGATCAATCGAACTTGATACTGAAACGACCATGGCGCGCAGAAACAAAAACTCCGCAGCAGGCGTGATTGTCGGTCCTGTTGTCGCTTTATTGGCGATGGTCGCTTTATGGAAGAACGAAACACGATTCGATTACTATCGTGCTGCCTCTCGAACTCCAGTGGTGTCATTGATCGACCAGGCACCAACTGACAAGAGCTTCTGCTACACAGGCCCCATGAACTTGGACTTGGAGATTCGTGGAGATTACATTGAGGCCTTTGTCGGAGAGTTGGTGGTTTATCGCCAAGCCGAAATCTACTGCTGGGATCGAGACGAAGATAGCGACGGCGATGTGACTTGGAACATGGAATGGATGAGTTCCGTCGAAAGCAATTCCCGCAACTCTGGGATCCGACAGGAATTGGAATCGAAAACCCTGCTACCGCCCAGCTATCTGGTTGGTGACCTTGCCGTCGACAGTGGCAGGCTTGAGTTTGTGGACGCTACACACCGAATCCCCAAAATCAGCCACTGACGGCAGCCGGCCAGCGTTTGGAGCAAGGTCCGGACTATCTGTACCTGCGCAAGAACCGCGGAGATCAACTCGGCGACGAGCGGCTAAGTTATTCTGCGATTCGCGTCCCGAATCTAGTCACCTACTTCGGCAGATTTGCTGAAGGGCGGGGTGTTGCAGATACTTCACATGAGCGTCATGGCTTCATCAACGCCATGATCCAGGACACTGGCATTCTGCATCATCTGGTCGGTGGAGATCGACAAACGGCGTTGTCAACCATGAAACAACACATCACCCGGCTAAAGTGGATCGTACGCGGGGTTGGCTCCACGGTTATTGTCCTGGGCTTTTTAATCTTTTTCTCCGCCTTGCTTAAATTTTTGTTCCACCTTCCAGTCATAGGCTGGCTGGCCGAGAAAGGTGCTTTGATTCTGGCTTTGGCCATGGGAGTTCCTGCTGCAGGATTGACCATAGCTGCTGGCTACCTGGCGGGACACCCCTTCTGGCTGGCTACCTTCGTTCTGCTATTGGTGATCGCAGGATTTATTGGCTATCAGACTTACCGTGATGGCCGATCGATTCAGCGCGGCCTGCGAGAGAACTTGAACAAGATTCTTGGGCACGAGGTAAGCGACGAAGAAATAAAGACCCGCGAATATCTGCATATTGCACAACTTGTCGGAAGCAAATCCGGACTTGGTGCACCCCAGGAACGGATGCTCGACCAATGGGGACGCAAGCAGCGGTGGTCACCCGAAAAGCGAAAGGCGATGCTGCATCAGGCCATGCTACAACAGGCCGGGAAACAAGAGTTGGACGGGCCCTCTTCGCAGGCAATACCCCCCGTTGTTTCTACCAGCCCTGGTCAAACGACGGTCGGATCGACAACGTATAGCTCGGAGCCAAGCGCCGATGAAAACTTGCGCGGCTTGATTCGTCTGGCGGTGGCCGACGGTCAGCTAACTGCCTACGAGATTCGAACCATTCAGTCTGCCGCACTGCAGGCAGGTTACCCAAAGCAGCAAGTCCGCGAACTGATGGAAAGTGCTCGACGTACCGCAGACCTCCGGAGGAACTTTTTACAAAACCAGCAGACCAAGTGAATCGCCAGCGTGGAGCGAGCGGTCTACTGTACTTTGTCAAAAGGCATGACAAATCGATGTCGAGGATCGCGAATGGTCATGACTGGGCACGATGACTTGCGAACGATGCGTTCCGCTACACTGCCGATGAGAACATGTTCCAACCCTGTTCTTCCGTGTGTGCCCATGACAATCAAATCGATTTCCTGGTTTTCCGCATAGCGTAGGATTTCAAGAAATGCCGAGCCTTCAGCGGTCTTGCATACCATCGGGCGACCAGCTGCCAAATCGCGAAGCATCTTCTCAGCAGCTTCTTGGGATTCCTTTACCTGACTCGTCAGAGCCAATCCGGCCGCGAAAGTTGGTGTTGCACTGTAATGCGTCTCAAGCACGTGCAATAGATGAACTTGAGCACCATATTTTTCTGCCAGGGATGCTCCGTATTCGACCGCCAATGAGGCATAGTCACTGAAGTCGGTAGGCACCAAGATATTGTTAAACGCAACCATGAGTTTCGCATCCTGTTCTCGAAAACGACGTCAAATTTCGATACTTTTCGCTGATTACCACCAGCTAGTTCGCTGATCACCACCAGCTGGTTCGTTGGCCACCACCAGCTGGTCACTAGGCTCTGCCTAGTAACCGAATGTTTTACAGGCTCTGCCCGCAGTGATTGTAATCCCAGCCATGAAGTCGCTTGGCCTGCTCCCGGGGGCGGAGCCTGGAAGACAGCACGTTCCAAGGCAGAGCTTTGGAACGAGGGTTGCGAGAAAAACCAGGGTTAACGGTGATCAGCGACAATTGTCGACCATCACAGCAATAACTGCGCCACCAAGCCATTAGCCAGGTAACACTTCAAAACATCGATACAAATATTCTTCAAAATCTTGACAATGCCCATTGGCGAGCAAGTCCTATTGGATAGGGCGGGCGTTCCTCATGTTTTTCCAATTCGAACTGACTTTCAGGATACTGAATCCGTCCCAATGCCAGTGCACAACTGAACTTCACCAAGTCGTGTTCCGGATAATTCTCATTGTCATCGTGCATGCGCTGGGCAAGCTGGCTTGCCAGGCCGCCATTCTCGCTGTTCTCCCATAATTTCCCCAGAGCCCAAATGGCTGAAGCTCGCGTCACGTCCGGGGCACAGTACTTGGGGATGAAACGTTTCAAGAGCGGCTTTGCGGAATCCACTCCTTGCTTTCCCAAGACCTCCAACAGAAACGCTAGCTGGGTGCCCTGATCCACCGTGAGCTTCGCGCCTTGGAAGTGAGATTCCGACAGCGCGATAGCTCGCTGCCGCACCAATTCAATCTCTTCCGGGTCCTCCACCAATTGTTGCAAGGCCCAAGCAGCAGTGACGAAAACTCGCGGCTCTGGATGCATCTGCAAATCGATGAAACGATGGCAGAATTGCGATTGCTCCAAATGCACGCTCAGAAAAATAGCCTGTTCCACCGCCAGGGTGGAATCGCTAGCCAATCGGGTCCGGATGATCTCGGCGATATCAGGTTTGGATGCAACGCCTGTGAAGGCATGCGACAACCACTCTCTGGCCGTCGATCTGACCTGTAGATGCGGATCTCCCATTAAGCCAGCCACTCGCCAAAGCTGTTCGTTATCAGTAGTCTCGCCCGACGCCTCGACGGCGAGGATTCGAATCTCCGGATCAGGATGTTGCGACAGAAATTCAAAATTAGCTTCAAGTTGCTCCGGTGCAGCTTTGGCGAGTGCCTTCAAGGCCAGTCGCTGCGCCGGCTCATGCTCAGAATGCAGCACATCAACCAGCCTGTCTACGGCCTGTCGACTACGATGTTGGGCAAGCAGATAAGCGGCCATCAAATGGCAATGTGGGCTCGCTGAGCTCAAGATTTCATTAGCCAGGGGTTCCAACCCTTGGCTGGCAATCCGGCCCAATGCTTGTGCGGCAAGAACACGAATGCTATCCGGACACTCGTTTGCAGAGACAATTCTTTCGAGCGGCTCACGGTCGCTTGGGTCTCCCACAGCTTCTACGCCGCGGATGGCCAACATTAAGTCCGCCAAAGGTGTGTGACCGGGATCCATGCGGGTACGCCATGTCTCCAATGCCGCGTCGCTTTTCCATCGAATAAGTGCTTCCTCCACCATCACGCGCATCCGCGGACTAGCGCCATACTGGGACCACATTTCTTCTGCCAACGATTTATCCGAAATGGCGATCAAAGCAGACAACAGGGCTAACTCAAGCTGCGGATTGCCGATCCCAGCGTCAAGCTTGCGAAGGATTTCCTGCTGGGCTTCCGCACGCTCTGCCAGAGACAGTCTATCCGCGCTGCGGATCAAGCTGCGTACCGCCTTCAGGCTGAGCGAAACATCTTCCGGGAAGACATGCCAGTTAGATGGCGAGTCGCTCACATCGCCTCCGGGACGATCGGTATAAAAGGACGGATCGAGCTCCCATTTCACACCAAGTTCTGGATCCAACTCCCACAGATGCTGCAATCGCGACTCAAAAGCTTCGGCCCTGGATCGCTGTGACTGATTATCTTCTTGAGCAACGGCAGTACTCGCCAAGCACGCAAGCTGGAAAGAAAAAATTGCTCCCACCACGCCTGATAAAGGAAACTTGGAACGTATTTCGTAATTACGGTTCATCTGCGGCTGGCCTGGACAAATGAGAAGTCAAAGTACATCAGGGGCTGTGATGCCCAGTTGCTGAAACATGAAAGTGGTCAATCGTCCAAGCAACGATCTGCGTTCCATCGCCGGAAGCTATATCCTGTCGATCACCCACGCGGACACGGACTTCGAGCACACCGTCGACAAATTCCTTCAGCACCTTAGCATCCGTGACCGTGGTAGTCCAAGGAATCGATGGTCCGCTCAAGGTTGCTAATTCGACTTCCTCACCATTGGTTGGCACGTTGATTTGGACTGTCCGATTGGGTGCTCGAAGGTCGAGTTCAAAACGGAGTTGATCGAAGTCGATGGGGAGCAGTTCGGGGGGAAGGACAAATTGGAACACGCGATCCATCGAGATGGATTGTGCCGGACGCCAACGGCCCGTTCGATCGTCAAAAGCCGACGTTTTTCCGGTCTCTGTTTGACTCTGACGCAATTGGATCAAACCATGGGGAATTCTGAGCAGCTGCCCTGCTGTGGGACGTGTCAATCGCACGGGCAGACACACCAACGCTGATCCCTTTGACGGCATTTCGGGCTTCCATTTCGGCCCCGTCCAGAGCGGCGTCCATCCGTAGAGAGAACTGCTGCGCATTGCTGGTGCTTCCTGAGCCCCAAACAATTCGCGGTAGACCCCGAGTCTTCTTTGCTGCTCGGCGCTCATGATGGACGCGTCAATCCATCGTCGATTTCCAATACTCACCGACTCGTTTACACGGAGGCCCAGGTCTCCAACCGAGCAGAGCATCGGATCGCCGGGGACCCAACTTAGGACGGTATCTTCAACCGGACCAGGTAGCTCGGGCGGTATCTCAAGTCGGCAGCCCTGCTCGTCGACGACCGCAGAAACTACCTGCGGCGGAACGTCCGCTGTGAACTGCGTTTGGTAGCGCCAGACGCCCGCGGGCCAAGCTGAATTGTGAAGGGCCCAGTTGGCAAAGTCCCGAGTAATGAGACGCTGGACGCCAGATTGCGACGCCTGCGGCGCGATGGCCCATCCATCGGCGGCATAATCGAGTTGCATATCATGCACTCGATCCAGCTTTACCGCGGCATATTCCTTTACTTCTACACCCATTCCACCATCGCTCGCTTCCACGAATTGCAGCTTGGCGACCGCTTCTTGCTTGCCCATCTGTGAACCGTTGCGGGCAACGAGCAACACGATAGCAACAAGCAGACTGATTAGCGGTGTTGCAAATGTAGCCGGCACCAAATTTCCCAACCAGAGCCTCCAAATTGCCAGGCAACACAAAACCAAGCAGAATGTGCCAAGTGCAGCGGTTACCCACGACTTAGGCAAGACTTGGATTCCCAGGTGGTGAATCGGGTAATCAGGCCGAATAGCCGTCTTGCTATCAACATGCGGTGTACCAATATCGAATGCAAAGGTCTTAGCCCACTCACGCATTTTGAGAGTGGATTGATGATTGGGGTCGTCGCTGATCTGTTCCGTACGGAACTCTGTCCATCCCCTAACTTCCAAAGTGGTGAGTATCAGTTCGCCGCGACCGATGGGCATCTTGATGACTGCGGGCCAGCCACGAATGCGATGGGTCTCCACGCCGCCATCTTGAAGCACTCGTTTCATGCGAACAGCACGCTCAACAGATACTTGCCGTTCTTCTGTGGGCAATGGCGTCGATCCATCAAGTATTTCGACAGTGAACTCGTGAAGTTCAACCGCATCAATCTCCTGACACAGCTGCTTGGGCCCCAACAAGGGAGCTATTTGCGCGCAGTCGACGCGATCCAACATAACCCACACACGGCCTCCTTGATTGATAAATCGGCGAACGGCTGCGACCGCCGTGAAGTCTTCCAAGTAGCGGGCATCGGCCAGCACTAACAAATCCACGTTGTCCCAGTCCTGAGCCTTTAACGGCAAGCCATCCACATCAAAAGAAATCATCTCGCGTGAATGGCCGGAATCAATGCGAGCTGCCAGAACCGCTTCGTAGGTTTCGTGAATCACCTCACCAGGCTGGGGCCAAAACCAGTGCGGTTGCAATGGGGCAGGTTCATCGAGCGCGATCGCGACCAGCGGCGCATCCGCTCCCTGCCTGCGCAGCGCGCACCGAATGCGCTCACGAATTGGCTCATCTCCTCGTTGAATCAACACCTCCTGCCCAGATTCGAAGTGTTTCAACACTACCTCGATCTCGAAGAACTCTTCATTAAGATCGGATGGAAGATAAACATAGATTTCGATATCACGACTTTCACCCGGCGACAAACTAAAAGGACGCACGTTTTCATACTCAGGGTAGCCAACTACGGTCGCTACCAACGAACCATTCCTAGTATTGTCAGCCTCGTTGCGGACTTGAGCCTTTAAGATACCTTTACTGCCTGGAACCATCACGCTTCGTCGCGCCTGGGCCAAGGCCGAGAAGCTTAGACCAGCTGCCGCATCGTTTCGCTGTGCCACAACGATATTGCCTGGAAGCAGCAAGAGTACCAGCGTCCAAAGCTGAGATACTGCTAAACGTTGAATCCGGAGTGTCATCTTGGCCCTCGGCGGCATTCGAAATCAAGAACGCATTACGCGACGATAATGACGATCGAAGGCCGCCACCATCGATTCCAAAGGTGAGTAAGGTCCAGGTTGATAGGCGGGCGACTGCACACCCCTTTGGGTCAATTCGCAAACTCGCCAATCCTGGCGATTAATTTCATCCCATTGCCGCATGGCACGCTCTATGGAATTCAGTTCATAGCCACGCTCCATCAAGAAGTAACAGTGCACCGCCGTACGGCTGGTTGTCAACCGCTCCAGACTATGAACCATGACGTAGTCGGGATGCGCGCTAAAAAAACAATTCGGGAACACGGTGTAATAATAGACTTCTCGCTTTTGCTGTTCGTTTAGACTACCCATAGGCTCGGCAATTTTCAGCCCGTCTACACTGACAGTCTCGCAGCCCTCGGATAACTGCATCGGGCCGCCCAGTATCGGGCCCTCTTCAAGGTCATTGGTCGCTGAGCGATACGGTGTCAACCGATTGAGGCTGGGATGGACCGTCGGACAGTGGTAACACTCGCTGTAATTCTGGAATAGCAGCTTCCAATTCGCTTCCACTGCGTAGTCGATTCGAGAGACCAGCTGCAAATCATCCAGCTGCCAATCCCGTAGCCTTGTCATGATGGCTACGAAGTCCGTTGCAAAAGCGGATTTCGGCGCACTTAGATGCACAAATAAGAAACCGCCCCAATCCACGCAAGCAACTTCCTGCAATCCAAATTCCTGACGTTGAAACTCTTCGAAGCCGCCCATATTAGGAGCGCCGATCAACTGCCCTTCAACATCGTAAGTCCAGGCGTGATATGGACAGGTCATACAGGAATTGGGCAAGACCCCGGATGTCTCGTCCAGCAACCTTGTGCCACGATGGCGGCAGATATTGTGAAAGGCACGGAATTCTCGCTGCTTGGTAGATACCACAATCAGCTCGTAATCACCTATCTGAACGGTCCGGAAGAAACAAGCCTGTTCAAAATCGGCAACGTGCTCTTCCACTCTGCCAATGCAAATCCAGTGCTTGGAAAAAACGAGCTGCGTTTCCAAGTCGAAGGTGCTTTGGGAGATAAGTTCTTCCTGAGTCAAACCGAATTGCATCCGCTCACACTGATTCTTCGAAAAAACCATGAGGTTAAAAACGGGTCATTGTAACGGCTATGCCGTGCCATTTCCCTCAACACACTGCTAGTTCGCATGCATCCGAGAATTTTCGATCGCGCCGAACACCGTCACCAACGAGCTGAACCAAGCGGTATGATAAAGGCGGCGGTGAGGATCCGGCGTGCTTTCGCTTGAGAATCTTGGCGAGCAGGAGAGGACGCTCAGCAAGTCACTGCCATTGTGCACGAGCATTGGAGCCCGCTCTGCGGCCAGCCAAAAACCGAGCGTTTGCGCGCCTAGAACCAGCCGGTTTTGAGCCCTGGAAAATGGCGGAAGAAGGGCTGACATCTGGAGGCAATTATGAGTTTTGGAGCAGGTATGGGGGCGGGCATGGGAGCCGGCATTGGTATTGGAATCGCGATTGGAATCGCCAGTGGACGCGAGCAAGCCTACAAGGAACTCATCGAGCAAGCGCGTGAGCAGGCTTGGCAAGTCACCACGGCGGAGGGACAGACTTTGCCCTTTGCTTCGATGTTGGACGGCCTGAAGAGCGAAAGGTGCGGCAATTCCAGCAAGAAATCGAAACTGCTGCTGCTAGCGGTGATCTTAGGTTTGGGCGTACTTGCCGCAGTGCTCGTGGCGTTCCTCATGCTGGCCAAATGACTCGCTGGCTGCAATTCAGCATCTCGAAGCCGCAAAGAAATATCCACGCGCGTCTATCGCTGGTAGCCTGCAGGCTGGCCGGCGGCGAAGTTGGAATAGGACGGTGCTTCCCAGATGTAGAATTCAGCCCAAACCGGTAGGTGGTCAGATACCTTAAGCGCATCTTCCTGAGAGATGCCGAACAAGGTTTCAATATCAAACACTCCCCACGTTCCGGAATATTCGCGTGTTGTCTGACTGTGAAAAACGATGTTGTCGTAGGCCTTGGTCTTTCGCGTATTGGTCATCGCTCCATTAACTACCCAATATATCCCAGGGATCCTGCCTAAGCGTCCCATCTGAGAGGCATCGGCATTGAGATCGCCTAGCAAAATCACGTCATCTTCATCTGCCCGGGCTGACTGCATGGCCGTAAACACCTCCGCCAGCGCATCCACCTCTTCGGGCACTTCGTCGGGGTCGGTATGGATGTTGACTAACCAGAATGTGAATGCATGCTGCGGAGAACCCGTGCGAGGCCGAAACCGGGCTACCAACGGCTCTCGATGCAAGAGATCAGCTGGATCGGGCATCGTGCCAAAGATGC
>JANSWS010000137.1 GCA_024743355.1 bacterium | reverse complement strand
TTTCAGGTTCGGCCTTCCATTAGGCACAGGGTGCAAGTCAGCGGGACGTTGCTCCGGAAGCATTGGCTACGTTATGCCGGATTCTCTCTGTTGGAGGTCATAATTGCCACTGCCATCCTGGCCGCAAGCTCGATGGTCCTGCTATCGCTGCTAGGACTGGGAACAAAGTATGGCAACCGAGCCGAGGAGCGCTCGCTGGTAGCCTCACAAGCGCAATCATTGCTGGAAGAGTTTCTGGTGAACAGCGCTGACTACGCGGGCACTGGCAATTTACAGCTTGAGGAGCAGCAGGAACTGAAGGGGGTTTTACCTGGACTCCCGAGCCATGCATACCGTCTCACCACGCGTCCCTACGAAACATCCGGCTTGGAGGTTGCTTCGTCAGATGACCGCGGACGCAACCTGTCGGTAGGAGCTAGAGCCGAGACAATCGCTAGCCCGACGGCCAGCTCGAGTTTGATACAGGTCACCATTCAGGTCTTCGATTCGGCTGACGAGAATGCCAACGATGCGCCATTGCTTCTCGAACTCAGTCAGCTGGTCCGCAGCTCGCTCCTGGCTGCACCTGTTAATACTTCAGGTATTTCAGTCCGCGACTCCCTTCAGCAAACGGACTGATTGACTTGCGATTCCATCACGAACGCCGACGCAGCTCTCTGGCTTCTAGCCCGACACCGATCTCGGACTATCGTCCAGGGTATACATTGCTCGAACTGATGCTGGCCTTGGCGCTTCTCGGTGCGTTGCTCGCCGTTGCCTGGTCGCTAATGGGTACGTATCGCGATGCCGAGCAGAAGGGATGGCAGTTGTCAATGCGAACGCAGACCGTCCGCGCCATTCACAGTTGGTTACAGCAAGACATCGATCATATTTCCGTGATGGTTGACGATGATAATGGTGCCAGTGAGCTTCTCACAACGTCATTCAGAAGACCTCTCAGCAAGCATGGCTTTCGAGGTACCGCAGTTGGGTTTTCAGTCACCATTCAAGCGTCACTGGCACCGCTGCCATTTCTCGAACGCTTACTGAGTCCTGCCGATCTGGAGCCTTTCGATGCGCTGGAAAGACTCAACCTAGACAGCAGTACGGACTTGCTCGCACCGCCCAGTCCATGGTCCGACGGACCAATGCGTATCGATTATCGCCTGGTTCCCGCCACTGCCAGTACTGGCCCCGAATCCCTGGCCAGCGCGTCATCGCAATTGACCGTCCGTAGCGCAAGTGAAACAACATTTCTGCTATCCAGAATCGCTCGTCGGGCACCTGGTATGGCCGATCGAGGACCAGCGCCCAGCTCAGCACCGATGGCTTCGCCGGTAAATGCTACAGCCGCGGATCGCGTACTCACGGCGCAGGACCTGTATCGGCAAACGAATGACCGGTCAAGCGACGCGTTCGGGCCAGTGGTAGAAGAATCGTTAGTAAATGGCTTGCTGAATGCCCGCTTCCGCTACTTTGACGGCCGCAATTGGCTTGATGAATGGAATGCGGCCAATCCATCGTTGCCGCTGGCAGTGGCCTTGAGCTTCGATATGCCGCAGCGTTTTCGGAATATAGTTGCCTCTGTACCGCAGAGTACCAGCTCCCCTTTCAAAGCCGAGAGCGCTTCGCCATCCGGTGGTTATTCGGACAGGGGTATAAGCATGGCGGATTCGGCTTTGGTAAGCGCGTCGCTTGCTGAGCTCGAAGTTGACGAGGAGCTGAGCCTGATCGAGAACGCATCGCATGAAGTGCACATTGTTGTTCGAATACAAGCTGCGGGCAGCGGTACACTTTCTCTCGCAGCTGGCTCAGCACAGGGGATCGTGCCATGAAGCATGTGAAAACAGTGGACGCTTGCTCAGATCGTCAAGCGACGTTGCGAATTGGGCGGTCCCCGGCAATCGGACGGCGGACTGGCATGGCCCTGCTGATCGTGACCGTGTTGACCATGCTCATCGCTCTGGCAGCCTACAGGTTCTCGTTCTACATGGAGAGCCAATATCGCGTAGCGCGGCTCAACGAGGAGCAGCTGCAAGCCAGGCTAGCCGCCCTGAGCGGGCTCGAATACGCTGCCTGTCTGCTCGAGCAGCCGCCCGCGACTCGTGTCTGGCAAAACAAGCTGAATGACTTCCCGCAAAATCTGCTGGCGGCCGTTCCCATGCGGGCGGACCCCGAACTGCAAAAGCTTGAATCGGATGAAACCACGGCATGGCGTTTTAGCTTGATCGCCCCAGCTTTGGCGGCCGCGCCCCGAGATTTACGGTCATCTCTGGCAGCAAATGGAAGTCTGGGGGGCGATACAGCCCATGTCCTGCATCATCGTTTCGGATTGGAAAACGAGTCGGCCAAGCTACCGATTCCCCTGTTGTTGCAATGGGAACGAACGAATCCAGGAACCGCCCGAGGCGCCTTACTCCGCCTTCCCGGTTCCACACCACAGCTTGTCGACCATTGGTTACGAGTGCATGGAATCGCAGCGACTGGTTCTAGCGCGAGCAGTGGTAACGCCAACGGACTTGCAGACCTCAGCAGCAATGGTGGTATCGGTAGCGGGTTGCGGACTGACTCGGTTGAAGTCGATCAACTTCAATGGCTCTGGTACGGCGGCGACCTGAATCATAATTATCGCCTCGACCCTCTTGAGCTACAGCTTCGAGACCTCTTGCTCAGTGAGACAGGCGGTGGCGACCGCAGTGTCGATCCGAGCTCGGCGGTGAGTGGGGTTTCCTCGGTCCCACGGGGCTGGAACCGTTTTCTGACTTGGACCGGCGGCCAACGCAACGAGAGTTCAACCGGTAACCGCCGCATCAACCTTAATGGCAGCGATCTCGGCCGACTACATCGACAAGTGCTTCGTCGCTGGCCCATCGAATGGGCCAACTTTCTCGTGGCTCTGCGCCAATTTGGTCCTGCCAGCAGTGCCCCCAGGACTTCCACCGGGACGCCCAGCATAACGGCCGCCGATGTTCCGCTGGATTTATCTCGTCCCAGCACTTATCAACTTTCTAGTTTGCTCGATGTGGTAGATGTGCAAGTTGTGGTTGGTGATCCCTCCGCGGAGAAACAGAGTTTGCGTTCTCCTTTCTCAAGTGACTTAGAGACCGCAAGCAACTATCTTGCAAAATTGTTAGATGAAGCCAGTCTCGATGAACAACTATTTGTTGGTCCTGCCATTGATGTCAATTCGGCACCGCTGGAAGTTCTAGCGGCGATTCCCGGTCTGGGATTCGAACTGGCGCAATCGATTGTTCAGCGACGATCTACATTGGATGAGAGTCGGAAAACGACGATTGCTTGGCTGTATATCGAACAACTGATTGACATCGAGCAGTTGCGTTACTTGCAGCCCTATCTCATTGGGCGCAGTGATGTGTTCAGTGTCCAGGCGGTTGGCTTTCGGGATTCGCGAAGTCCCATAGCCCGTTACTCGGCCATCGTTGACGCCCGCCGCATTCCAGCCCGCATCCTTTGTCAACAGCAGTGGCATCCCTGGGGCCGTGGCTTCGACCTTAACACACTAAGTCAACGCAAGTAGCAACTCTAAACGTTAAGCGTTTCTTCGCCCTGCGAGCGAACGCAAGCATCCTTTGCAACAACAATCCCACCCATGAATATGATTCAGATCTCGTTAAGTAACCTGCCGCGAATTTTCAGGCGTCGACCCGTGAACAGCCGTATCGCGTTCGTTCACTGGGATCGAGAGACCATCGACTTTCTAATAGCCACTCCAAATTCGCAGAAGCTTTCGCCGCAGGACATAGGCAGCGTGCCCCGTGGCGACCACGCTAATCCGCTCAAAGCACTTGCCGAGTACTTTGAGCAACAGGAGATCATGGTTGGTCGCTTGGTGGTACTTCTTTCGCGACCCGAACTCGACCAACTGCAACTCGATCTCCCCCCGGCCAGCGTTAGGGAACTGCCGGCGTTGGTGGCCAGCGGCGTAGAGGAACGCCTGGGGGAAGCTGACGAGCCACCACGCGTCGACTTCCTGATGCCTACAGGCTTCGATGCGCAATCTGCTGATGCGTCGCAAGCCACTAGTGTGTGGGCCTTCGCCTTGTCGTTCAACGAGCTCCGTGCGTTGGAGAAAGATTGCGAAGCGGCTGGCTTTCGTTTGGAAGGTATCGGCTCGCGTCATCTCTCTCCTCTCGGAGTTTTGAACCGGCGAGAAATCTTTCGAGAATCGGTGGCCATTTCCATCCACATGTACGCAGCGGAAGTAGAGCTGGTCATCTGTCGTCATTCCACACCGCTCCTCTTGCGTTCGATTCGCACCAACCCCGACGCTCCCCAACGGGTGGCCGAGCAGATTTGGTCGGAGACACGACGCTGTTTGACACTCTTACCTGAGGAGCCGAGCGGCGACGAGATCACTTGGTGCGTATTTTCGACATCCGATTACGCTCAGAATGTCGCTCTGGGCCTGCAAGACCGAGGACTGGATGTGCAGACGATCGATCCTTTACTCGGCTGGCACATTGCGGGCCCTATGAGCGACGCGGTAGCAGAGGAGACTCCGACGGAACTCCCGGGATCTTCGGCGGCGAATAGTGGCGCCGCATGGGAGTTTGCCCATGGCGGCTTGCCCGTAAATTTCCTCGAGCCAAAGAGATCTCCGCCGCCCCCCAATCCCTATCTGCGTTGGGGGGTTATCGGCACGGCCGCTACATTAGCACTGGCTGTAGGTGTAGGTTTTCTTCTTTCTGACGTACGCGCTTTGGAAATCGAAGCGGCTGACCTCGAAAGACAACTAGCCGATGCCAAGAAAATTACCGCCAAGTATCAATCGAAAGCCGACCAAGTCACTTTTGTCGAGAATTGGTTGTCCGATCAGGTCGACTGGTTAGCAGAGCTAGAACAGCTTTCGAAGCGACTTCCACAAGGGCAAAGTGCCACAGTTCGGCGGCTGACAGCCGCCACCGTTGATCGCACTGCAGTGTTTGATTTGTCGGTACAGGTGGCTAAACAAGAGAACATCTCCGATTTGGAGCATGGGATTCGCAGTGCCAAGTATTCCAGCTCTAGCAAGAGCATCAATCAAAAGGCGAATGAGAGTGAATATCCGTGGCAATTTGAAACCCGGATAACTTTCCCGATCGATCCCCCCGATTCCAGATCCTATGCACCACCTGCTGACGCCAGCACGGATGCAGACTTGCCGTCGGCTGCTAGGAAAGCTGGCATGGATGTTGCCTCAAAGAAACGTCCAGTAGAGGCTCTCCCAAGCGCCAAGGAGAAAAAGTAATGACAAATCGCACAAAATGGTTGCTTCTCGGGTGCGTTGCCGTGTTTGGGCTCTACCTAGCGGATAACCTCTATCGCAGTTGGGTTGAAGAGCCGATCGCTCAGTTGACGACTCGCGTTGAGGGGCTGAGCGATGACTTGCAGAAGACCAATGCCGACCAGTTGGTAGCCCAGAAGGTCGGCAAGCGACTGGAGATTTATGGTCAGCGAGCACTCCCCTATGATGCACAACTGGCTCGCTCGGTCTACCAGGAGTGGTTGCTGAGTTTGGTCGATAAGCACAGGTTGGAATCGGCTGCAGTCGACCCCGGCCGACCCGTACCCGTTGAAATTCGCTCGCGGACCAATCGTGGCAAACGGGAACTGATTGGGCATTTCATCGCCTATTCCCTCCGCGGACAGGCCACGCTGTCGCAGATTGAGAAACTTTTGAAGGAATTTCGTCTGGCCGGGCATCTCCACAAAATCCGTTCACTCTCACTCAACCCAACCGGGAATGAGGGGCAATTAGACCTAAATCTGGCCATCGAGGTTTTAAGTCTGGGGGTGGCTGCAAAGAAGGACGAACTTAGCAATTGGAAGCTCGTCACAGACGAGGGGAGCAGTTCGTCCCCCGACAAACCTAGCGAACTCGTCCAGCGAAATCTCTTTGCACGCGGTTACTCCAAATCGCTTAATGAGATCACGCTCAAGGCAATCACCTCAGATAAAGCTGGTCGGAGGCAGGCCTGGTTTTCGCTCAAGTCCGGCGGTCGCAGCGTGGCCGTCGCCATCAACGAAAAATTACCCGTAACTTTGCACGAGATCACGGTCGCTGAAATCCTGCCAGGCCAAGTACTGGTGAGCGTAAACGCCAACCCCTTATGGATCGAACTTGGCCAATCCATTGGCGGTCAGCTTTCAACTCATGACTCGGAAAGTGCGAACACGCAAAACGCTCCAACGACCGCGACTCCCATGACTTAGGCCAAGCAACAAAGCCTTCCCAGGTTTGATGCCTAAGAGCGCGCCAGTAATAAACTCCTGTCTCCCTGGGGGAAGAGAATGCAATTATCGGATATAAGCCAGCGTTATAGCCTAGGATCTTGCAAATTCGCCGGCAATATAACGTTTTGGGAAACCAGCAGTTCGCTCACGACCACAGACCATTGCCTAAGCAAACGCCGTTTGCTCGCGTTGATTACATTGCTCACTGGCATGGTTTCATCGTCTTCCGCCTCCGCCCAATTATTTGGTGAGCGAAGGGTTGGCGCACCGCTAAGAGCCGCTCCGAGTGGTGCTGCCACGGCTCAAAACCCGGGCAATCTTACGGGCGGCGAGCGGTTCCTGCGAGGCAATCGTTCTCGACGTGACTTCGTCGGCTCGGATCGCAGCGAGTCGACTGGCTTTGTAGGCGCCATACAGGCCATCGGTGTCGGACGAGTGCCAGCAGCTACCGAGGGCTTACGACTGAAGACCAGCAATTCGGCCCGCATCAACCGTCCGATCCCGCCACTACCGGCCGAGGGTATGTATTATCCTCGGCTCGAGATAGATTTCGCCACGGAACCACGTAGGCAATCCGAACTCTCATTGTCCACCGAGAATCGCTTGCAAAAGCGAATTCAGCAAGCGGTCGGAGACGGCGTCAGGGTGGATGTTCAGGGCCGCACGGCGCGCTTGTCCGGAAAAGCCAATTCAGTTCGCGCTGCCGAACTGGCCGTAATCCTCGCCGGTTTTGAACCAGGCATCGATCAAGTCGACAATCAACTCAACAGCGCAAAATAGTGCATTACGCATGAAGTCATGCGTGTGAGCCCACGACGACAACGTTGACAAAAACGGCATCGGCGACAAAAACGGCATCGTCTAGCTCGGGAAAATCGCCCACGATTGTTCAAGCTTCCGTTGGCTAACACTCCTGGGGAAATGCCTTTCTTCGTCCCGGTCGGCTCTTCTTATTCTCATCTTGCGAGCGTGCTTGACTATCTAACCCGCGGTTTCTGCCATGGCCAGCGCTCCATGCTAGGCCGCGCACTTTAGCTTTCCGCTTGGACTGTGGTAAGTCGCTTGCGAGGTCGGCCCAGCTCAGTCGCTCACAACTTCTGCCGTAGTTGTGCGGGAACACGGAGCTATCGAGCAACACAAAGCCTGATACCGCTCGGGTACGATGGATCATGCCGGTCCATTTCCGACTTCGCTTGTGTCCCTTTGCAAATGGTCGAAGCGGAGAAGATTTGACACGTTGCCTTGCCGACCAAGGAGTTCAGTTTCGCTCTGTTGAGCTGGCCAATTATTTCCAGGTCGTCTTGTTCAGTCACTCAGAAAGCTCTGCGGGATCATCCATAGGTGCGCTCCGCTGTCGTCGGTCGCTTCATTTTTCTTACCTGTTGGATTCTTTTGTTATGCGCGTCAAAAAACGCCGTCGGTCGTCCTCTTGCCAAATCGGCACTCGCTTGAACTGTTTGCGAACGTACCGCGAAAAATTGTGCTTGACGCGTGCCAGATGTCCATCAATCTCAGGCACATAAAAAACCGGTTGTCCATCGTCGTTGCCGACAATCACACCACTATTTGCAAATCCCGCGTGTTCGAATATTTCGTAGCCCGCGTTGCGGCTTGGATATCCAAAGATTCCAGCAACATCCATGCGCTCCATGATGTCGATTCCAAAGCTAAACATGTCTAGTAGCACACGCCCTGATTTGTACTCTCCGGCGGAAGGCACTACGACACCAACGACATATAGGAACACAGATGACGTAACGACGCTATCCCAGCGAAGCACATGGTTTGTTAACATCTGCTCATGTGTCAGTTGCCCATTCAAGAATTGATGAAACACTTCTTCTCCGACGGGAAACAGCGACCAGTACCCTAAGTCTTGTCCGGTTTCGTCGCATACGATCTTCATGCTGTCTGGTTCACGCGTCCAGCATGCCCAGTAGGAATCGTCGGGAACAATGACCTGCGTTGCAAAATGCTTGCGGCGCAGTCGCAAGATGCGTTCGAGATCTTTGTCTGTGTTGGCCATTCGCGACTTGTATGCATGCTCACCCATCTTTCTCATGAAATCCGGCAAGCGCACCTGTGGTGCCTGATCTGATTCTGCCAAAGCATTGTAGATTTCCTGCTGGCGTCTACGGATATCATCAACATTTTCGAGCAGTTGCCTCATGTTCTCCCAAGTGTCGCGTTGCGGAGCACTCTCGAAGCAACTGCCGAAGATAAGTGCTGACAATTTGGCAAGGTGATCAAGTGCGTCCTCTTCACTTATCTGAAAGAACGACTGAGCGTTTTCCCCCAACTCTTCTCTAACCTGTCCCCAACTATCAAGTAGCGCACCAAATATCAAGTCATAGCTCGGAACTCCAGTTTCCGTTGTAAGCTTGCCCCGCATTTCCGACTGCGCAGCAGTGTTGCGAGGCGAAAATAAAGCCTTTAGCAGAGAGCTTTCATCGAAATCAATGAATTGTCCGCTCTGCTTTAGGTCCTTTGTCCATTTCTTCATGGATTGATGAAGGCGAGTCTTTGCATCGGTCCTTTCGAATGCAAATGACCACGCACCACCAGCGGCGCGCCCCAACAGCCAACCGATTATCCAAGTTACAGGTTCGAATGCCATAATTGACCTATGCGGTTACCGACTTGCAATGGCAATAGCCGGTCGCCAGGTGTGAGCTTCTAATAGTTTGGACAAACTCGGCCTCGCGGTGTTCATGCCATGGTTGGTCAGGCTTTCATGCAGCGGTGAGATTGCACCCAACTAACTAATTACCCTGATAGGGCCGGCATCCATCGACGATCAGGACAACAGTTCTCCAACCGGGCAACCACTTCAGACCTGCTCCAGCAATTCCATGCTGCGCATTCGTTCGCCTGATTGTAGCGATCGCGTTGATATCATAAACCGCACGAACATTGTATCGGACGACTTTGCCCTATCCCAAACGGCGAGCAACGAACGCAACCATCCCTCGGAACTCAGTTTCAAATCAACTTGGTCATTGATCGCAAGTAAATATCGTCTTGAACATCACCAATTCTGGTATAAACAACTCTATTCCGTGCAGAAGAACGAGCCAAAAGTATGGCTCGCTTGATGAGTGATTCGTGTTTGCGAAAACGAAAGCCACCGAATTGGTTACTTCGAACACAGCGTGCACAGAAGATGGCATGTTGCGTTCGATGAATTGCGAATCCCTGTAAGGTGCTGTCTTTATCAGATCACTGCAAATTCATTTCCGATCTGCCCAGCATTTTTTCTATTGTCTTGCGTGAATCGACTTCAGCGAGGTGCTTCCGTTTTTCGAGAAGCTTCCGACTCGATGCCAAGCTCCTTTCTTTCGTCAGTAATTATGTCGATCATCTGTTCGAGCACAGAAAACTCGGCCACATCGGCAATTTCGAATGCCCTAACAAGCAATTCGCTTAACTTCCTTCCGAAGATTGAAAGAGATGCCTCTCTGGATCCCGCGTCCGCCAGACTTTGAATCGCTTCATCGATAATCTGCCGCAGATTTTTTAACAATTTCTCGCAATCATGCTGAAGACATTCGTTATTTTGCACTTCGTGCCACCTTCGCATGTTCACTGCGTGTAGATGGCAAACCTCTTGAACAACATCGAAGCTTGCATATGTCAGAGGATTGACCGTTGCCAGTGCCTTACCCGACGAGTGCAGAGACTTCTCAAATTCCTTGCGGGAGTGCAGATAGGTAACCAAAACAGTTATTTCCCATGCGAGAGGAAATTGCAACTTTGCCGAAGGCGGCAAGCAATACCAGAAGAGAAATAGTCGGCGTACAGTCGTAGAATCCGACTACAACGGAAGAGGCCGCTGTTTTTAAACAATTCAGTCTTGAATTACAAGTGAGGCCCGAAATGACGTTTTCTTCAGCTCGTTGGGCTCTAGCTCTTTATTGGCCACAATTGAGTATTTCTGCGATTCGAGGATTCAATATGCTTTGGTTCTTTTGGTGAGTGACGGTGCCGGATTGGGTCTGCAACTGTAGATTCTGTCAACGCCGCTGTAACGAACCGACTCGTCGAGTTCTCGAAAGGGAATCACCGGCTTTTTTTGGAGTTTGGGTTCGAGGCCGTAGGCGCGGGCGGTCTGATCAGTGGGCGCAGCACCAGTGCGCTTTCGGGTCATGAGCATGAAGGCCGTGTCCCTGCCCCGAGTAATTTGATCCGACAGATCGTTACTTGGCAGATTTAGGGCGTTTGCGTGAGAAAGGTGTGCTCAAGCTGGGTGGCAAGTTCGCATAACTGCGAGATGACGACAACTGGCGTGCCTTTATCGAAAACTTGCGTAGCCAAAGTTGGGTGGCCCATATTCAGCCGCCGCCATCGAGTCACTCCAGTGCCGAACAAGTGCTGAAGTACTTGAAGCGTTACTTGACCGGTGGCCCGATCGGTTCCGCTCGCATCACGGCAGCGGACGATCAACACGTTTACTTTACCGCCCGCGAAGGCCAAGTCTCTGGCGGCAACGCGCGTCAGTTGGAAGTGAAGCTTTCGCTCAGTGAGTTTTTGCGCCGCTGATCCTTGCACATTCAGCCTAGCCAATTGACCAAGACGCCCTACCTGGGTGGTTGGTCTTGCTCGCATCTAATCCTGTACATTGACCGTTGCAAAGCGTTGCTCTCGGAGTATCGTTCATCTGGCCAAGGCACCATCCCGGCCCAGCCAGCAACTGCTTCCAGCGAAAGGCCCGAGTCACCGCCAGAGCCCGAACTACTCTGCAGTCATTGTGCGAGCTCACGTTTAAATTTGTTGAGTGAAAGCCCTCAGCCCAGTTGGAGCGAGTTATTTCGCCCTGAGAATCGAGCCTGTCCAAGCTGGTATCATCGCCACCTGCTGGATGAATCTCGCGAGTTCTGGGATGGTCGGATGGGTTCCGGTTTTTACGATTGGTACCTCGAAGAGGTGATAGAAGGTGCAGAAGCACACCCACGGACTGCGGCAGCCACTCGCCTGACCCCATCTCCCCATCTCCGCAGTCCTGCCAGCTATATTTCGCTGGCTTTTGACAACGCGATGCGATAGCATCGTCCTTCTGGGGCGATCGCAATTCCTCAAAGTTCAACGCACGAACTATCCCGCATCGTCCTCACATGGGATAGTTCTTAATTCGTTCGTCGGACAAACATGACTGGAACAAACACTGCGATTACTTACCTGACCGCCCTCTACTTCGCGCTGTCGTGGGTGGGCACGAGCTTGGCTGCCGATGAACCGGAGGCTCCTGCTCAGTTCATCGCGTTCAAGCACAAGAACGTAGAGAGAAAGTATCTACTCCACGTCCCGCAGAGCCTTCCATTTAACGCGCCTCTGGTCTTCGTGCTCCACGGGTATCGCGCGGACGCACGAGACTACACAGAACTTGGAATGAATCGTCTGGCCGACGACAACGGATTCGCGGTCTGCTATCCACAGGGAGCAGACGATCTCGAAGGGATGCATCACTGGAACGCTCGACTAAAGATAAGCAAGACTGACGACATCGGCTTCCTTTCGGCGCTCGCGTCTTACCTGCAAGCACAGCACTCACTCAGCGACAGTAAGACCTTTGTCTGCGGGATCTCAAACGGCGGATTCATGAGTTATACGCTGGTGGCGGAGAAACCGGATGTGTTCAAAGCTGCGGCGTCGGTGATCGGCACCATGAGTGGCCACACCTGGGAAAACCGAGATTCGATCCGACCCGTGCCGATCTTACAGGTTTCGAGCCTGCATGATGAGGTCATTCCATACGACGGAAGCATGGCAAAGGATGGTGGTTGGGGCGGTGCTCCCAATCAGGATGTAATCATGGAGTTCTGGCGTACGCTCAACAAGACTAAGACCGAAGAGGTCATCAAGCTTTCAAGCAAGACGACAGGTCACCACTACAAAGCCGGAGTAAATGGCAACGAAGTCTGGCACTATAAGATTACGGACTTCGGGCACAGTATTCCGGGCGAACGTGAGATGGAGATCAGCGTCGCTGAATTGATATGGACGTTTTTTAGCAAGTTCTAGTTGCCGGTCCGGTATGGACGATCGTGATCTGCTCTCACGCAGAGACCCCGAGGAGGGAGCTTATCAAATAATGGCTCACTGCCGCCTGCAGTCCAGAGCAACTCGCACTTGTGGCTCTTACCACATGGGGAACTGCGTCGTTCGCCGTCGTCTTTACATGAGTCGAGCAATCTCGGCAGACGGCGAGAGAAGGCCCCGGAACCATGGCTACCGGCGCAATTGAGATTTTGTCTGATAGTTGGTCTGACGCTTTTCGTTTGTCTGTCAACTGAACGGCCCGAAAAACGTAATGCTGGCGGCGAATTTGCCGCCCCCTTGTGGTGCAAAAAGGTCACGGTTGCTTTTGGTTTAGATTGAGCCTAGTGGCGTGGAGATTCCTATCTCGGATATTGGCCCGCTGCCATTCAAGTCAGGTATCAGAAAAGGGGCGTATTACACGAGTCGAGCAACTCAGCAGATGGCGAGAGAAGGCCCCTTACTAAATAGTTTGGGTCGCCCCCCTTTTTTTCGCAGGAGATGGAAGCACAGGTGACAAGCCCTGCAAGATTCTCCGGATCATCGTCGATTTCACCTGCGAACCGATCACTGCTCATCCCGTGGCAAGACTTCTTGCAGTGGCCGGTACTAAAGCAGGAATATCAGCATCGGCGTTCGCAAGCAGCCACAGTGCGTTGGAGATTGTGGCCGAACTGTACGCTGCCGGACGGGCCGAATACGAGGCCAGGATAAACGATGCCTGTGATCCTGACTCCGTTGCCGAATGGATCCTCGAATTTCTCATCTCCTCTAGCTGCATTGCACCCAATCCCCACCCAACTGATTTCCACATCCGAGCTTGAACTGAGCATTCAATCAGCAACCGAGCAAATCGCTTCAGCCACGGGTTGCAATCTTGATACCCAGAAACAGGCCAACATACGAAGAGATATTGCCGCAATTTGGGGGCGAGGAATGATCGTGCTGTAGATTGCGATTCCTCTCCAAAGCGACAGATGAGGCAACGAACACCGATCACCTGTGGCCGTCAGTGAGCACGATTCCATATACAAGAGGTGGAGACTAAAGACGGCGGCGAATTCGCCGCTTTGCGAGCATCAGCCAATCTCAGCCGGATGGTGTTCAGCCAACACGAATTTGGAGATCAGCAACAGGATCGACATGGTTGCTCGATCACCAGTTTTCACCTCAAGCCACCCCCAAAAACTTGCCGCATTCGATGCGCTTTACGGGCCGCTTGACTACTGGGCCCTGAGGCCAAGCCGACTTTGCCTCAGTTCCAGGAAGATCCACTATGCGGGCCGCATTAGTCAATTCGGAAGCGGTAGGGCTTGAGGGCAGCTCCGGATCAATGCCGATGGGGGGTGTGTAGTTTGTGTAGTTTCCTTTGGTTTATCTCCTAGTAGAGAAATCCTAGAAACTAATGAAAACAAACTACACAAACTGCACTTGTATCCACCCTTTGAAAGGGGAACGAACAAGCTGGCTGATCGCATTCGCTCTATATTGCCGCATTGGGTGGGCCTTGGCTAAACCTGTAATACCGGCGGCAAAGTGGCGTACTCGAATCGCATGCCATTGATGCGTAGCTGCCCGGCGGCGAATTTGCCGCTTTCGATACATTTTCTTAGGCCGTCCCCGCTGTCCAACTGAATTCGTCTTTGCCGAAGATGTCCTCAAGGTTGAAGAATTGCAAACGTCTTCACTCCGATGGACGGGCACAGCCTTCGGGGACTATTAGCCTGCCAGCAGCAGCTTGGACAGATAATCGGTTGACGGAGCACTGCGAGGCTTGTTCTCCTTTTCTTGCCTACTCTGTTCTTTTTCAGGCAGCGAGTCCACAACGCTCCGCAGGGATCTGCTCTTTGGCATACCCAAGGGAAGCAAGCGATCCTCGATCTCCCCAATGTCGGCCATCGATACCGGCGATGTCTGGCCAGCCTCGCAAAAGCGATGGGCACACAGGATCCACTGGCAGACATCAGGGCCACCGAAGTAGGAATGCAAATGCACCAATTGCAGGTTCGTCAATTCCTTCCCGAACCGTATGCCTATCACCACATCCGTGATGTATGGGACGCATGACAGTCGGGATTGAACATCAAAGAACATCCGTTCGAAAGCTCGCAGGATTGCGGTCTCAAGGCCAAGAATCGCGGCGATGTCGGTGGTCGGCATACCTGCAAGCACGCAACACTGGATCTGTGTTTTGAGATCGCGAAACTTCGAATCCATCGCCAGGTGATGCGCGGCCCATAGGGGCATGAAGCGTCGGGGCAGTTCAGTGTTCGGCGCTCGGGTACATCGCTTCAGAAACCGGGCATACTGGTGCACAAACCGGTCGCCAGGAGGCCTTGTGTACCGAATGTTGAAGGAATCCCGGGCGACCATGTATCTCCAGTGGGGAGGCGTGAAAAAAGTCTTCTCAATATCCTGCGGCAGTTCATAGTCTTCTTGTGTCGAAAGCATGAATGTTTCTTTTCAGCATGCTATTTTGTCTGCCGGCAAATTCGCCGCTTTTGATACGGAGTTCGGGCCGCGATGCCTGCGCTGCTTAGCCGGCCGCCCAGTCTCCCCCGACAGTCCGGTCGGACAGCATGGGCGTAAGGCGTTTCTCAACATTGAAATCTGGCCAACCTGGATTCTAGTTTTCTGATTCTTCAGCTGTCCGTAACATTTGGTTCAGCTCTGCGGCGAGATGCCGTGAATGTTGGAGACTGGTGCCAAACAGGACCTCCTTCAGCCGTTCGGCTACTTCCGTCCCGTCCCGCAACGACTGCTGCTGGACATCGATGTAGCAGGATCTGCGAAGTTCCGAAATGGACTTCGCCAAGGACTTGGCCATCATCAGCAAGTTTTGGGCTTTTGGCTTCTTTGCGCGTTTGCTCAACCTGCCGTTGGCCGCCACCCGCTGCTTCCCTCGGGCAGTGCGTGGGCCAGTCGATTTGAGCCAGGGTTTATGTCGCTGGATCGCATCCTGCAGTCTCTGTTTTGATTGGACAGACAGAGGAGGTCTCAATGCCCGATTGCGTCTGCCCGCCTCAACTCGCCGTGGATTCTTCATGCCGAAAAAACTGCTTCCAGGATAGACCTAGCTGATTAGGCGACTTTCGCTTTGTCTTTACTGCTTTCTAACGCCTTACCTCGACTCGCGGAGCGTTCCTTTAGTGTGTCGGTTTCTTTGATCAGACGGCGGAGTTCCCCGGTCAGGCTGGTGGCCAGCTGGATGTTGACCCTTCTGGCCTCAGGGTCTTTCTCATGGAGCCCCTCGCAGTAAAGCCTGGCTATCACGTGCTTAGACAAGATGATCTGTTCGGCCATCGTCATCAGCAGTGGATCTCGCCTGCCTTCCTGCCCAAGGAACTCATCCAGGAAGGCGTTCAAATACATTTGCAGCGATTCAATGGGAGCTGCCGCCAAAGGGCTGTCTTCGGCTATGCCCGAAAGATATAAGGCGGCAGAATCATTCTGGATGAGCTTAGCAAGGCGTTCGATGGCCTCTGGATCCCCAGAGGCACGTTCTCTCTCATGCTCAATCTCCTGCATGGCCTGCAGCTTCGTGCTTGGTACTTTTGGAATGTTTCCTGCAAACGCATTTTCATGCTCCTGAATGATCATTTGGTCCCCTTTCCATCGGTTGGCTAACTAGCCATCAGTTGTTTCGCAAAAGCCGTCAGTTTATGCGGCTCGCAACCGCCAAAGCAAAAACGTAGACGTTTTCTTTGACCGGCCTTTATTGAACAGCGCCGTTGATGGTTTGAAGATCTGACTGGGAGAAGGTCGCGATAGACGATGCCCACCACGCGGAGAACACCTGCGTGGTTGGCTTGTGCGAGGTGATCGGGGATCGCGTTCTGACCCGGCAACTCGCCGTCAGCTTGTGGCAAGCACTGCTGTTGGGCGTTCCCCACCAGGGGGGCGGCAAATTCGCCGCTTAGCGGGTCGACCTCGCCCTTGGTGAACCGAATTTTGCGATTCGCCTGGTCCAGACCGAGCTGTACCCGGTGCTGCTGCATCTTCAAAATCGAGTGGATGTAGTTTGTGTAGTTTGTTTTCATTAGTTGCTAGGATTTTTCTATTAGGAGATAAACCAAAGTAAACTACACAAACTACACACCCCCAACAGGAAGTGCTATTCTCAGCGTTTTCATCTTTCGGTCGCAAATCTGATCCCATGATCGTGCCTCGAACAGTCTGGGCCAGATCACTCGTTCGAGCCCATGTGCCTCGGGGAGGGGCTGGCTGATATGGCAGAATGCCAGCTCTAGTTTGAGGCTTACAGGTAAGTCGGAACCAGCATGTGATAGAACCCCAAGAATCTAGCGGCCCGCAAAACGTGCCACCCACAGCAAATTTGCGTGGGTTCCTCGAAGCGGAATGGGTGAGACGCACCATCCGTCCGTCGACTATAGAACTGGAATGCCTTTCCGCAGGCTCCGGAGTTGCGACTTGTCACTTGACTTCGTGGTGAACTAACTCAATCCCATTTCCGGACGTATCGACTTTGCTGGGTAGTTATGCATCTCGCTGAGGTTGCCCATTGGCAATCGGCAACCTCAGCTTCTAGTGGATTCGCAATAAGAATATCGGGATGCAATCTTGCAGCCTAAATTAGTCTAAGACCGCGTACCCTGTACCCTTTGCCATCTCGCGAACATTCGTAACCAAGGCTGCGAATACGATTTCCAAAATCCTTACGCCCTAGCTTTCCGCCGAATTCGAGG
>JANSWS010000735.1 GCA_024743355.1 bacterium | reverse complement strand
ATGGGATCATGGCTGATAGGTTCACGGATGGATGATGCATGTCAGAAAACACCAAGGCTGATTTTATCAGCTGGTCGGCGTTAGCCGCCGTTCTACCACGTTGGATTGCAACGCAGGTTGTTCACCACCCAAAAGCCCATTCAACCAAGGTCGCGGCACGTTGGATCTCGTCGCAGGCGGGTCACCAGCCCATGGTCTAACCAGGCAGGGACATAGCAGCGCTGTCAGCAAATTGAGTCGCTCCTTGCCGTTTGATCATGCGGCGTTAGGAGGTAGGGAATTGCGGGAGAGGTAACAGCTTCGAAAACCGGGGCTAATGCCCAACGGCTAATGGGATCATGGCTGATAGGTTCACGGATGGATGATGCATGTCAGAAAACACCAAGGCTGATTTTATCAGCTGGTCGGCGTTAGCCGCCGTTCTACCACATTGGATTGCAACGCAGGTTGGTCACCACCCTAAAATCCATTCAACCAGGTTTCCGCCACGTTGGCTCGCGTCGACGGCTGGTCACCAGCCCATGGTCTGACCAGTCAGGGACATAGCAGCGCTGTCCTGTCAGCAAATTCCGTCGCTCCTTGCCGTTTGATCATGCGGTGTTAGGAAGTAGGGAATTGCGGGAGAGGTAACAGCTTCGAAAACCGGGGCTAACGCCCAACGGCTGATGGGATCGTGGCTGATATGTTCACGGTAGGATGATGCATGTCGGAAAACACCACGGCTGATTCTATCAGCCGGACGGCGTTAGCCGCGGTTCTACTACCGTGGATTGCAACGCAGGGTTGATTACCGCCCTAACATCCATTTGACCAGGGTTGCGCCAAGTTGGCTGTCGTCACAAGCCGGTCACCGATGCATGGAAGTTTTAATTTTGAATTTGTGCTTGCCTAGGTCTTCATGAATCACGGTCGAGTCCTTTTCGGTCCTGCGCATCGCGGATGTAGTGTATCACGTGTTCGAGCTCTTCCTCTGTGTTGATACACTGCCAATCACCTCCAACGGCCCACACCGGACGATCGACGAAAATTCCGGAGTGCTCCCTGAGGACGCGTGTGCAATTAGCTTTTAGCTGGTCGCGAACTTTAGCGCCCGAGTATTTCGGGGCTGTAACCGCAACATGTACATGAATTGACCTGGCGGATGTCTCCCACAAATGCCAGCCACGAAACTCCGAAAGCCGTGCAATTTCTTCCGCTACGATCCTGCGCTGAACTGCACTGAGTATTTGCACTGGAAACTTCAGCCGGCTTTCGTGCCAGCGTTTCAGCAGGGGTTTGTGTGGCTGGTGTCCCTTGCTTCTTTTTCTCCAGCCGCGCAGGTCACCTTGGAGATGCGTCCCATAAATCGTCCAAGTGATAAAATAGGCTAAGGGGTCGCCATGGTTCATTGCTGCCCTCACGTTTCATCTGCAAAGTAGCGCTATGATTGCTTTGATGATTGCAAGTTTGTCACCGGCCAATCGTTTGTTCAATCACAGGCGAACCAGCAGCTGATTTTATCAGCCGGTCGGCGTTAGCCGCGGTTCTACCACGTTGGATTGCAACGCAGGTTGGTCACGGGCCCAAAAAACCCATTCAACCAAGGTCGCGGCACGTTGGATCTCGTCGCAGGCGGGTCACCAGCCCATGGTCTAACCAGGCAGGGACATAGCGGCGCTGTCCTGTCAGCAAATTCCGTCGCTCCT
>JANSWS010000667.1 GCA_024743355.1 bacterium | reverse complement strand
TCTTTCACAAAAAAATCATCCACCAAGTCTGGGTAAGCCGAGCTGATGCGAGTGATCTCATCCGCCTGTCCGGGCGAAAGCACTTCATTTTCGTCCAAACAGCGAATCGAGGGCAACAAGCCTTGACGCCTCAACACTTCGTGAATTCCCGGAATGCAGCCTGAGAACCCATGCGACGCGTCAAAAATAGCGGCGTTGGCGTCTGTCAACTGAACGTTGCGCCGCAGCCAACGCGTCGGCACAGAGTCTTGACCGCGAATACTCCGTATCTCTTCCAGTAACTCCACCGCTCGCCGCGTCCAGACTCCCCATTGCCCCAGTAAGCCTCCCACAATCCAACGCGTCTGACCGCTGAACTCAAAAGGCGTCAGTAAATCGACGATGATGTTGTCGTCGTTACCCGTGTACAGAGCCAGGTCCTGTCTCCCGGAATCCACGACAGCCCGCACGACATCTCCGGTAAAGTAACGATTGAAGGGAGCAATCTTGATGGCCACCAGATTTTGTATATCAGCCAACTTGCGCCAGAATTCATAGCTCAGCACCCGTCCACCTACCGCAGACTGCAAGTAAAAGCCGACGATGGGAATTACCTGAGATACATGCTGGCAGTGTTCAAGCAATTGCTCCTCGGGGGCTTGGGCGAGTGCTGTCAGACTGAGCAGCCCTGCCTGAAAACCTAACTCACGAGCCAAACTTGCTTCGCCAATAGCTTGTTGAAGACCGCCGCAGATGCCTGCGATGGCAATGAAGCCTTCGGAATCCGGTACGCATTGCCGTATGGTTTGACTAGCCAGTCGGAGCAAGGGCTCGTACAGGCCATGCTTAGGATCACGAATCGCAAATTGCGTAGAGTGCACGCCCACCGCCAGACCGCCGGCGCCGGCTGCCGCATAGTATCGTACCAATCCGCGTTGATGGCGCTGCGACCAGCTTCCATCCGAGTTCAACGCTAAAGGCAGCGCGGGGATTACTTGCCCGTGCAGCAGTCTTTCTTTCCAACGTTGCATGGTGCCTCGCTCTTCGCCTGCATGGTTCAATAGTCGCCGTCCCGCGTCTGGAAATGGGTGGGCTTGCCCAGGGATGGCATTCCTTCCGAGACCCATTCAGCAATCCAATCCATCATTTGCTCCAAAGTTGCTTCAGGCGGGCCGAACAAACGATGGCATCGCTCGGCGTTATTCAGCCAGGCCGTCTCCGCCTCGCAGCCAGTAAAGTGTGCGGGCTTCTGAAAGCGTTTGGAAAAGCCCATGGCGATTTCGCGCACGGACAAGACCTTCTCACCGGTCACGTTCAACACAAAAGCCGGACTGGCTGCTTGCTCCAGTGCGCGAATGGTGTAGGAGACCGCGTCCCGCTGCCAGATCACATTGACGTAACCTGTTTCCAGTTGAACCTCACGCTCATCCCACACTGCGGAAGCAATATCGTATAGAACTCCATAGCGGCATTCATTGGAGTAATTCAGACGAATAATACTGGTCGGTGTTCCAAAGCGAAGGGAATTATCCATAAAGGCCTGTTCGCGGCCGATACAGGATTGAGCGTAAGCTCCGGGCGGGTCTGTCGGATCACTCTCTTTCGAGCCTCCGGATTCGGGAGCCATGAACGAGTAAACGCATCCCGTGGACAATGCTACGATCCGCGCGTCCCGATACTGTTTGGCGACTTTTTGTGGCATCCGGACGTTCATCGTTTCCAAGATCTCTGGGTTGTCCGCCGTACCAAACTTGACCCCTGCCAAAAAAAACATCGTCTCGGCTTCGGGGAGTCCGGCAACTTGCTGGTCATCGCTCAAATCCGCCGCATGCACACGAATCCCGGACGTCTCGAACGCTGCACGTTTTGGGGACGCAGCAAAGCGTGATATGGCTGTTATGCAGTCCTTCCGCCCAAGCGATTCCAGGGCACGTTGCAGCATCCGGCACAGATGGAAGCCCATCTTGCCACCAGCTCCTAGCACCGCGATATCGCCCGGATGCTTGCGAAGTGTTTCCACAACTCCCGCGTCCGGACGGCTCAGCCGTTCGTCCCATTCATTCTCTGTCAACAGTTGCTCCCCAAAGCTAATCTATTTTCCGACCGCGATGTTTGGCCAATAGCTAATCTGCCGTTCGCTCAAACTAAGGTCAATGCGGAGAACCAATCCCCAAGCCAGCTATCGCGACCCGGGGAACGCGGGCGTTTGAAGTGTGGTGGTCTTGCGGAGTGTGGTATTTCGAAAACGTCGGCAGTCGTCTGCCAAGCCATCACTTCAGACCTCTCGACCTCCCGACAAAGATCGCGGTCGAAGCGCCAAACCCGGCAACCATGTCCCGCGAAATAACCCGAAACCGCCGCAGCATCTCAATGCTGAGCTGCCAGGGTATTCAAACGAACCCAGGGCTTGTCTCAAAACAACAGGGTACGGCTGACCAAACCAATTTGCCGATCAGCCAACCTCACGGCTGCGCAACACCGAAGGTTTG
>JANSWS010000169.1 GCA_024743355.1 bacterium | reverse complement strand
GCCACCTTCTGGCGAAGGTAGCTACGCTCGCCAGAGCGTGGAATCCTCGCACAAGCCACCTTCTGGCGAAGGTAGCTACGCTCGCCAGAGCGTGGAATCCCTGCTTGCTGTCCAATATGGATTGGCTTTCCGCTTTGAGCATCATTAAGATTACAGAATCAATGCTCATGACCATAGTCTTTGCTGCCGGCAGGCAAGCATTCTTCGCAAAGGCATTCTTCGCAAAGGGATACCCATGACAGCCAAAGCATTGGCCAGTTGGATGATAGCAATATTTGCGTGCGTTGGGTCTGCAAGGGCTCAGGAGGACAATCCCAAGCAAGAAACACCTGAACTCACTAAGGAATTCGCGGAGCGTTACAACGAAAACTTTTTAGAGCGTCATCCGCTTATGAATACGCAACTTAAAGACGTTTCCGTATTTGATGAAAGCGGACAACCGGTTTCCACGCACACGCTTCGCGACTCCTATACCGTTCTGGTTTTCGGTTGCCTGACCTGACCGCCCTTTCTGAGAAACATCTCCAGTTTGGAGACAGTCTACCTCGATTACGCCGGCCAAGGCGTGAAGTTCTATTACATTTACAAATCCGTCCAGCATCCGGAGGTAAATGGATTTGTGCATGCGTTTACGCTGGATGAGCGGCTGCGACACATTGCCGAGTTGAAGCGTCGCTCGGGTAGCTCGATACCCTGGCTGTGCGACAACATGGAGAACGGTCTTCAGCAAGCTTTAGGAGGTCCGCCTAATGGTGAATTCATTGTGGATCCTCAGGGCAAGATCATTCGCCAAAGGTTTTGGAGCGATCCTCATAAATTGCGTCAGGATCTAAGCGAGCTGGTAGGTCCGGTCGATAAGCCCACTCAGGTAGCGGACATCGATGTACGATTCCGCGTGGAAACCAGGGCTATTGCCAGTGGCATCGTACCGCGGCTCGAGCTGCCGGGTAAATTCCAGCCCATATTGGCGCTACCTGGCGATGCGGAATCCCAACCCTACTTCGCCAAGCTGAGAGCGGAGATCAGCCAAGGAGCATTAGCGAAGCGCGGCGGCAAGCTGTATCTTGGTCTATTCCTCGATCCGCTTTACCAGGTTCATTGGAATAATCAGGCAGGCCGCGTCCGCATCCAGCTTGAGTCCGAAGGCGCAGTCCTATCCCAGGAAACTCTGGAAAGTCCGCTGGTTGGCGAGCCGGCGGACATTGATCCGCGCGAGTTCTTGATCGATTTCGAATTGAAGTCACGTCCAGCCCACCTGCAAGCCCGCGTGAGCTACGTTGCCTGCGACGATGCAAACACGTTTTGCATTCCCATCGAACAGACCTACACCATTCGCTTCCAAAGAGATGCCGAAGGCGGCTCGCGCCCCAATGCATTTCTCAACGAAATGTTCGCGGATGTGGAAAGCCTGGATCGGAATGGCGACGGTACGATCACAGCTGATGAAATCCCCGTGGGTCAAAGAACGCTGTTCTTGGGGCAGCTCGACAAGGATGACAATGGCCTTATCGACAGCACCGAAATCCTGGAGTTCCGCCAGATGTTTGGACCTTAAGCCGGGACAAAAATCAGGTTGCATGCGGTCCAGGTAGTTAGGCCGTGCAAAGTAAAGTCCAACATCGAGCCGGCATACTCAGCCGGCTTTTTTCTGTCTCAGCGCTGCTCATCATGTTCCGGCGGCACGATGGCGCCGTGTGGATCACGCGTGGGTTGTTCGGTAGCCTGCTCAAGCTCCTCGCGCAGCTGACGATCGGTAAAGTGTTCCAATCGCTCGGCGGGATCATGAATACGATCTGCTTCCATACCAACCTCGGAAACCAGATATTGCTCCCACAGCCGGTGAGAGCGAACCAACCGTCGAGCTCGGTCACGCCCATCATCGGTCAGACGATAACTGTTACCCGCATCCATGCTATCGATCTCTCGGCGTCGTCGCAGACGCCACAGAGAGAAACGATACATGAAACCTCCGGTAAGCAGTTGGTCCGCCAACTCGGCGCGGCTGGCTTGCGGCTGCAGCCCCCTTTCCTCCCGGCGGAATAGATAGGCCACTATGTCGTCGCTGAGAATCTGTATCGACAACGCTCGGCGCCGCAGCCATTTGATCAGCACGCCTTGATGCGGCGCGAATAGCACCGCCAACAGAAACAAAAGACCTACGCACACCGCCATCATGCCCGCGGTGGTGGTGCTGCGAAAGCCGAACCAGCCCGGCACCATCAAGGCTCCCAAGTGCCCAAGCACGGCGCCTAAGGCGGCGATGACAACGGACAGCATGATCATGATTCCGAGCCGATCGGTTAGCAGATAGGCGGTGGCCGGAGGCACGATCAGCATGGCAACCACTAAGATATTTCCCACGCTCTCGAAACTCGCCACCGCCGTCACGGCCACCAGGATCATCAGCATGTAATGCATCCAAGTCGCGGAGACTCCCATCGTCGTCGCCAGCGCGGGATCAAAGGCGCTCAGCTTTAACTCCTTAAAAAACACCACCACAAACAGTAGATTGATCAGAGCCACGATGGCCAGCACCACGACCGCCCGCGGTATCTGCCAATTTCCCACCGCCAGCGTATCCAGGGGCGTCAGCTCGATTGCCCCATACAAAACACAGCCGGCGTCCAGGTCCACACGGTCGGCGGCTTGCACAATCATCACCAGGCCCAGCGCGAATAGCGAAGTAAAGACTACTCCCATCGACGCGCCTTCGTCCACCTTGCCAAAGCCTCGGATCCACTCGGTGAAAAGTGCCGTCAACACTCCCACCACGACGGCGCCCAAGAACATCGGCAAACTGCTGCGGCTGCTGCTGAGAAAGAAGGCCACAGCCAGTCCGGGCAACACCGCATGCGAGACCGCATCGCCCAGCATGCTCAACTTCCTCAGCACCAAAAAATTACCCACCAAAGCCGAGGCCACGGCGCACAGCACGCCGGCAGCCACAATCCAGCCATCGAGACTCCAGTTCCAGCCTATCCCAAACCCGTTCATCAGCTGGACTCCGTGAGCGCATGGGGATTGCTGGGCACTTCGATCGTCAGAGGCTGCTGATCCAACAACGCTTCGAGTTCATCCACCAGCTCCGGTTCCAAAACATGTTCAATCGCATCCGCGTCGCGATCCACGCGTGCGGGTGCGACCTCCGCATAGTGCACCAAATACAATTCCCATAAGCGGTGCTGACGTGTGAGTCTAGCGGCTTCCGCCCAACCCGCATGCGTTAGCTGAACCTGGTCGGCCCGCAGTTGAACCAGCTCGTCGCGCATTGCCCGGCGAATCGTGGCCTGTAAACTTTTCTTGGACCAACTTCGCAGTTGCTGCAATTCCCGCATCGAGACGGCCGGCCGATCGCTGCCTGATTGTCTTGAGCTTTTATCCTCGGCTAGTTCGTAGATGCCTCGCAACAGATGCTGTCGCCCCACCCGACGATTCAACCGTCTGCGTCTCAAGGAGCGAATCAGCATGCCGCGTTTGGCCCCGAACACCATGCTGAACAGAAACAACACCGCGCAAACCAGAACGATCATGGCCCCCGAGGGCAGCTTGGGAAACAGCGCGCTGGAAGCAGCTCCAAAGACACCTCCCAGCATGCCCAGTCCAGCCGCGATCCAGGCCATCCGCCACATCGCCTCCGTCCAAAATCGGGCGGCCGCAGCCGGGATGACGAGCAGAGCCACAACCAGGATGAGACCGACCGCCTGAAGTCCCACGATCGTGGTCAGCACCACCAGCGCCATCAGCACCCAATCCAACCACAATACCGGCGTGCCCCGCGAGCCGGCAAAATCGGCGTCAAAACACAGCAACTTCAGCTCTTTGAAGAGCAACACGCAGCTGCCGATGGCCAACAAGGATGCCACCGCGATCAGCCCCGCATCCGCCGCTCGCATGGATGCCGTCTTGCCATAGATAAAGGTCTCGAGACCAGCTGCATGCCCCTTCTCCATTTGCTGGATCACTCCCAGCATTGCCATCCCTGCCCCGAAGAAAACACTCAGAACAATCCCCAGCGCGGTATCCTCTTTCAAGCGTGTTTGGTGGCGCAGAAACAGAATTAGTCCTACGCCCATAAGTCCGCTCAGCGTGGCTCCGCTCAACAGCCAGGCTAGCGACTTCTCATCCGCGCCGATCAGCGTCGCCAACATAAAGGCCGCGGCGATGCCCGGCAAACTGGCATGCGCTAATGCGTCTCCCATCAGAGCTCGTTTGCGCAGCAGCGTAAAACTGCCCACGATGCCGCAAGCAGCCCCTAGCAAGGCCACACCCAACACCACAACTCGGGTGTTGTAATCCTCCAGCAACAAGACTCGCCGCCATTGCGAGCTGTCCGGCCATTCCATGCTGCGATCCGTAATGGAAGCCACTTCCGCTTGCGCCCAGACCCGCGAACTGCAGACCGGCGAAGCGAAAACCGAGAACAGAATTGCTACCCAGAGACATTGCCAGCCGCCTCGAATCCCGAAGCCAACTAGCGTTCGATCAATAAGTGTTTGATCGTCGCCTTTCGCTCCGCGAAAGTTGCGAAAAGACGCTACCTTCGCTCCGCGAAAGCTGCCGAGAGACGCTGCTTTGGCGGAGCGAAAGGCGATTACGGATCGAACGATCCTTACACTCCCAGGGGGCCAAGGCAGGCGTGGCGGTCGTCTCACAGTGAGCGTTCCTTGCGGCGCATAGCTTCGGTCACCTCGTCCAGCAACGTCAAACGTCCTCCGTAGGTCTTCTGTAAATTCTCCGGTGTGAACGTTTCCACTACCGAGCCATGGGACACCACTCGCATGTTGAGCAAAACGACGTAGTCAAAGTACTCCGGCACGGTTTGCAAATCGTGATGAATGACCACAGCCGTCTTGCCCTGAGACTTCAACTCTCGAAGAATCTCAACGATGGCTTTCTCGGTGGATGCATCCACCGCCGCAAATGGCTCGTCCATCAAGTACAGATCTGCGTTCTGCACCAGCGCCCGTGCAAGAAAGGTTCGCTGTTGCTGGCCACCCGACAGTTGGCTGATTTGCCGTCTAGCCAGGTCGGCGATCCCCACGCGCTCCAAAGCGTGCATCGCAATCTCGCGATGCCGCTTGCGCACTGGCCACAACCAGCCGATGCGACTGTAGAGGCCCATGGTGACCACATCGAGTGCGTCCACCGGAAAGTCCCAGTCCACGCTCTCCCGCTGCGGGACGTAGCCCACGCGATGCCGAGATTGGCGATAGGGCTGGCCAAACACCTCAACCCGCCCAGACGCTCGGGGCACCAAATCCATCACAGCCTTGAGCAAGGTACTCTTGCCCGCGCCGTTGGGACCAACGATGCCAACCAGCGAGCCAGCGGGCAAGTCAAAAGCCACATCCCAGATGACCGGCTTGCGGTGATAGGCTACGGTCAGATCGTAAACGGACAGCGGGCATTGGCTATTGCCGCCCGACGGAAGCCCCGTGTGATGGTCGTGGATAGTTTCTTGGGGCGTGGATGAGGTGACATTGATCATGGCGACAAAGAACCCCGAAAGCCGCCGGCCGGCGCGGTGCCTCCCAGCCCGCGTGTGACCAACGTAATATTGTGATCCAACATGCCCAGGTAAGTGCCTTCGTAGCTGCCCTGTTGCCCCATGGCGTCGCTGAAGAGTTCCTTTTCACCCACCTGCACCTGATGTCCCTTGGAACGCGCTCCTTCGACCAGGGCGTCGATGTTCTTGCGCGGAACGCTGCTTTCCACAAACACCGATTGCACGTTCCGCTGCACCAGCAGATCCACCAGATCATTGATCCGCTGCAACCCGGCTTCTGACTCCGTTGAGATCCCCTGCACACCCACCACTTCAATTCCATAAGCCCGACCGAAATAATTGAACGCGTCATGCGAGGTAACCAGTATGCGACTGGTCTCCGGAATCGATGCGATGCTCTGCTGACCGTAGGCATGCAACTCCGCCAAGGTTTGCTGATACGCGGATGCGTTCTGCCGGAAGTACTCCGCGGATTTCGGAGCTAGCTCACACAGACTATCGCAGACTATCTGCACGCATTGTGACCATGCTGAGACGTCCATCCACACGTGCGGGTCGTAGTGACCGGAAAAGTCTTCTGGCTCTAGCAAGATCGAAGGCTCCAGGATCTCCGTCACCGCCACCACGGGCTTCTGACGGGCCATCTTGATCAGCGTGTCCGTCATCTTGCCTTCCAGCATCAACCCGCAGTAGAAAATCATGTCGGCATTCATCATGGTCTGCACATCGTCCCGGGTCGCCTTGTATAGATGGGGGTCCACACCTGGGCCGCAAATCTGAGTGACTTGCACTTGCTCTCCACCCACTTGCCTCACCAAATCCGCCACCATGCCGACCGTAGCCGTCACCTGGATAGGATTTTGCGAAGCATCCCCCTCTGAGCGTGAGAACCCGCTATCCGAAACACTCTCCCCAGAATCGCAGGCGGTAAGCCACAAACAGGCCAAAACCCATAACCACCGCCAACCAGCCAACTTCGCTGAGTTCTGCATATACTTAGTTGACGCCCGTCGTTTAATTGACACTCATCTTTGTGAATCTCTACGCCCGCCTGCTACATGCCCGGCGATGAAATCAAATCCCTGGCTTGCCGGCAGTCGAGCAGGCCTAAGCCAACTAGCAGGTCCAAGCCAAGGCAACACACCCAAGAGCCTGCCCGCTTTGCACGCGGTACGCTGGATGCCGAGTGCCCGAGCGTTTGGGCTAAATCAACGTTGCTCTCAGTCTTTTCATCGGCTCCAACGCGAAGCAAAGTTTAGCCTAGGCTACATTTACCATGGTAGCACTAACTAGGGATTTCGCAAGACGTAGCCGTTCACGCTCTGTGTGACGAAACCCGACAGTCCGCTGTCCAGGTCTTTGGTTTTTCGTCGCAGGTTAGATTCCACGAAGTCCGACTGCGCTGTCCGATCCGATGCGTTCCGCAGCGGAAACTACGGATCGCGCCTCATCACGCGGGGCGATAATGGCTACGTTCCTCCAAGCAGCCACGCCCAGCCAGACGGCTACGTAGTCCTCACGCTCCGCCGTAAGGTAACCCGACCCATGCGTCCACCAACCCGTTTGTTTGCGTCGAAACAACGAACACCAGAAAACAGAAAACGAAAAACGAACCCTCTCATTGTCGAAGGTCGAACATGGTCAGCGCCGAACCGTCTTCGGCGGCGACGTACAAATATTTTTGCGTAGTATCAAACACCAATCCGCTCGGACCGTTCAACAGGACTCCGGCCTTTGCGTCGTCGTGGATGTAGGCTTCGACTTCCAACCCCCGCTCCGCCAGCTCCTGGCGAATCACAGCAATCGAATCGCCCGTGGTCCCACTGACGATGATGCGGCTTTCATCGGCCGTCACAGCTAGATGATTGCCTCCGCCGAACTGCTCGGGATCCAGCGCGATTTGGCTTTCGAACTCCAACTCTCCGCTCTCTAACCTGCGGAAGACAGACAGCCCACTCTGACCGCGAAATCTGCCGGCAATAAAATAAACTCGGGACTCCTCTTTGTTCATGACTGCCGAGTGTACTCCATCCAGCAGAGTGGCCGGCCCCGCGTCATCACGAATCGTCTGCAACTGCCGCAGCTCTCCCGATGCGGGATCGCGTTTGAAGACCACAATACAACCGCCGGTCGAGCAGCTGACGTAGCAATGCTTCCCAGCGGAATCCAGCAGCAGATCCCGAGAACCATTCAGGTCTGGGTGCTCTGCGCGATCGACCTCCTCCAATCCGCCGCCATCCAAAATCCTGTAAACCACCACCGCGCTGGGCGCAGCATCCGAAGTGCCAGAGCGACCGGCGTCACAGACGTAGAGATGTTGTCCATCCGGAGAGAATTGAACGCTGACCGGCCAGGCCAAATCCTTTCGTGAAAAACCATCGGGGGTCAAGCGCCCCGAGACTTCATCGCGGCCGAACAGCAGAATCGTGTTGCTTCGCAAACATATCCCGGCTAATCGCTTTTCGTCTCGACTGAGAGACAGCTTGATGACGCCTTGCAGCATCGGGTTGGTCAGGCTGTCCAGATACTCGGGCTCGCCCTCGCGACCGAGCTGGAACGATACCAGCGAGTTGCCTCTCCAGGGCGCCGCGTACAGAAAGCGATTGTCGCGGCTGATGACCATGCGATTGATGCCCAGTAAATCCGGTCTGGGTACCGAAAGACGGTGTAACAAGAACGCGGGGGTTCCTTGATTGCGCCCGCTTTCGCCAATGGCACGCTCGGCATCCTGCGCCTGAATGAGAGATAAAGACCAGAGAGCGCCACTCAAACCGACCACAGCCATCCACACATTCGAACCTGATTTTTTCCAGCGCATCAAGGAATCCTTGGCAAAGGGGAGTGACAGGGTTTCCATAGCTTAACGCCAAATCGCTGGGACAGGCAATTTTGGACCGTGCGGGTCAATTGCATCCAAGGAGACCACTCGGTAAACGCCTGACAGCCGCCTTCGCACAGCCACAACATGCTAACATGGTTGTTTGTGCCAAATTTTTCATATCTTGTGCGAGTAGTGTCATGACACGACCAGGAACTGCAGGCCTGCTGCTGTCGATTGTTTTTGCTTCGCTGGTCAATGCTCAAGATTGGCCGCAATTTCGTGGTCCGCTTGGCACGGGGGTCGCCGAATCGTCGTCTTTTCCGGAAACCTGGAATGAATCCGAGAACGTCGTCTGGAAACACGCAATTCCAGGACGTGGTTGGTCATCGCCCATCGTTGTGCAAGATCGTGTGTTCGTCGCCACAGTGACACGCCAACAGGGAGAGAATGAGGACGCTAAGCCTGGTTTGTATTTCGGCGGCAATCGCAATGAAACGGAGGATGTCATCCTGGACTGGCATTTGATCTGCCTGCGTCTGGGCGACGGCCAAGTTTTATGGGACCAGATTTTGCACAGCGGCAAACCCAGCACCCCACGACATATCAAGAACAGCTACGCGTCGGAGACACCAGTTAGCGACGGCAAACACGTGGCTTTGTTAATCGGCGATGTGGGATTGTATTGTTGTGATCTGGATGGTCGGCTGCTATGGTCCAAGGAACTGCCGGCCCTCAAGACCCGCTATGACTGGGGTCCCGCGGCCTCGCCAATACTGCACGAGGACAAGCTGATCTACGTCAGTGACAATGAGGAGGACTCCTATCTGTCCGCTGTCGATGTTGCAACGGGTCAGGAAATCTGGAGGACCGCACGGGAGGAAAAAAGCAATTGGGCAACCCCGTTCATTTGGAACAATGACTTGCGTACTGAGATCATAACACCCGGGACGGGCAAGTCACGAGCCTACGATCTGCAGGGCAATTTGCTGTACGAGTGGGGTGGCTGTTCAAGCATTACCATCGCCATGCCTTACGCCTCGCACGGTCTGCTGTATGTGAGCTCCGGATACGTGGGAGATGAGCGACGACCGATTTTCGCTCTGCGACCGGGAGCCAGCGGTGACATCTCGTTGGCCGATGGAGCTACTTCCAATGATTACATCGCCTGGTTCCAGCCTCAGGCCGCGCCCTACAACCCCAGCACGCTGGTCTATGAAGACCAGCTGTACGTGCTGCACGACCGGGGCTTCTTCGCCGCCTACGATGCCCGCACAGGCGAGGTCGTCTACGACCGCCAGCGAATTCCCAACGGCCGGTCCTTCACCAGCTCGCCTTGGGCCGCCAACGGCAAGATCTATTGCCTGAACGAGTTTGGCGAAACCTTTGTGATTCAAGCTGGACCCGAGTTCAAGTTACTGCACATCAATCGGCTGGAAAGCGAAGAATTGTGCATGGCCACACCCGCGATTACCGAGAAACATCTCATTCTCCGAACCGGCGATGCCCTGTACTGCATCGGCCGCCCATCGGAGCTGTGAAATTCGTTCTAACCCGTCGCGACTCATGCTGAGATCTACAATTGTTTCCCTGCTTCTGATTTTCCTGAGTGGGTCGCCAACCAGCGGTTGGTCAGATGCCGGCCACGGAATCCTGGGAGCTCTGGTTGCTCAGCAATTGACTGAGGAAGAATGTCAGCAACTGTCCGAGCTCTTAGCAGCTCACCCGCGGTTTGATGAAGATTTCCATTCACAGGAAGGGAGTTCTGCGACCGGACTGCTCGTTCAGCAAGCCGCCCTGTGGGTCAGCCACCTGCCTGACGATTCGCCATGGAGCCGCCCCAACTGGTCCTACCAAGCCGCATGCACTTTAAAGATCGGGCAGATTCAAAACCTACCCGATCCCAGTCTGCCTTTACCGAATGATGCCGGCATGGATAGCCGCGACTTGCAGTTGGTCCAGGCGATCCGCTTGACCCATCAATCCTATCACCAGTCCCAAGACAATCCGTCGCGAGCAATCGCTCTATGTTGGCTGCTGCATCTGGTTGCCGAGGCCCATCAGCCGTGTCACGCGGGGAGCTTGTATGTGGAGAATCTCTTTCCGGAGGGCGACAGCTTTGGCCGTGAAATCCGAATCAACGGCGGCGACAATCTGCACACTTTCTGGGAGAGCGTGCTGGGTTCCAGCGGACAGGACATCGACTTTCACGAAAAGGCCGCTCGCATTCAAGGTGTGAAAAGACTATTTGATGTCGTCCGAGATCCGCAGGTGATGCTGCATCGCACTCGGACAGCTGCCAGAGCCGTGGTCTACAGCTCCGCGATATTGCACGAGGTCCGCAAGGCGGCCAAGAGTGGTTCCGAAAGCTTGCCTGAGATTGAACTTACGGGAGGCTATCAAATTCAAGCTGAAAGAGCCGCGGAGTATGCTTTGCTTCAGGCTTCGGCTAGCGTCGTGAGTCTCCTCCGCAAGAGCCAGCGGATTTTCGAGCTCGAACAAACAGCCAGACGACTGGAAACCGGTCTTCGCAGGCGAGGTTTTGGCGACTTCGAACAACCTGACGAATCGGCGCCTGGGCGTGAAGCCACTACGCGTGTCAAACTTGCCAAGGTGCGAGCAGAAATCGCTGACGAAAGAGTCTCAAAAATTGCCCCGATCCTGGAGCAATTGAGGGCACTGAGGCAGTTACAGCGACAGATCGACCAGGGAAAACTGCGTGCCGACTCGGAAAGCCGACAAAAAGTCCAGGATGCAATCGGTGCTCTGCTGATCCTGGCCAAATCACTGCGTAGCCAGGACATGCAACAGCGGTAGCCGCTCAGCCCTCAGGTAAATTGCTTTAACAGAAGAAAATGTCGCTTTCAGGTTGTCCATGGCAAAACGGTCATGTCCGGACCTTAGTGAACATATCAACGGGCCCCAAACCTTTGCCAAGACCTGGACCGTTGGCGATGGCGGCGGTAATGAACTGCTTGGCCTTCTCAACGGCCGCTTGCAACGCTTGACCGAGAGCCAGTTGTGCCGTGATGGCCGCCGAATATACACAACCGCTCCCATGCGTATTCTGAGTGGCGATCTTGGCACTGACAAAGCGCCGCAGCTCGCCCTCTTCGGTGAGCAGCAAATCGGCTGCCTCATCCCATTGTGCGCGGCTCTTAAGCAAGACATTGCGGGCTCCCATCTCATGTATGCCATGAGCGGCCACCTCCATGGAAGCCATATCTGTAATGCGTACTCCCGTCAGCTTCTCAGCTTCTAAAACATTGGGTGTTACAAGGAAAGCCCGTGGCAGAAGCCGTTGCTTGAGCACTTCGATGGCTGACTCTTCGATTAAAGCATGCCCATGCTTGCTGATCATTACCGGATCGACGACCAACGAAAACTCGAACTCCTCCGCCAACTCAGCCACGCTGGCGATTACCGCTGCCGATCCGAGCGCACCCGTCTTGGCCGCCCGAGGAGAAAGATCTTCGCAAACCGCGCGAATCTGAGCGTCGATTAAATCTGAGTTCAACAATTCGACCTGTTGCACCCCCTGCGTGTTCTGCACGGTCAGCAGTGTTACTGCCGAACAGCCATAGACCCCATGTTGATGAAAGGTCTTTAAATCGGCCTGCAAACCAGCTCCTCCTGAAGGATCCGATCCGGCAATGGTTAGAGCGACGGGTATCATCTGTTGCCTAGCCCAATTGAGATTGCGAGTCTGTGCGCGCGGGCCGCGATCCTGATTCCATGCAGGGCTTCCGACTTCGGGCGAACCTTGGAAATCAACTCTGCCCGTGTCTACTTCGAAGCTGATTTGTGTACTTCGAAGCTGACCAAGGAGTTTCGATATTAACTGTTTCGCACTCACCGGCAACCAGCACGCGTTCTCCAACGTCTTTCACTTCCGCATCTGAGAAAAGATCCGTGAAAAACCCGCGCCTTGGATTGACCAACCCAATGGCCGATCATAGAGTGATCTGTGGTCGGACCGCACTTGAAAGTGCGGAGTTCCCGTGGTGAGTTTAAAACGTATTATCTCTCTCAGCCTGCTGGTGCTTTACGGAGTGCCGGCCTCTTTCGGCCCGCATTGGCATGCGCACAGCCACGGGCATCTGCATTTCGCTTGGTCCAATAGCGGTGAGTGCTGTGATGCCGAAGACACCGATTCGTGCGGCCATTCTCATGTCGAAGGGCAATCCGCTGGTTCCCCCGTCGACGAATCGCCGGCTGCCGGAGATTGCTCGGGTTGCTCTACCCTCGAGCCCCTGGCTGTCGTTGCTACCACCAGCTCAGGCCACCCTCAGGACGACCACGGCGAAGTGGTTGCGTCCGCCGGACAGGATGGCCACTGTGTCATTTGCGATTACTATTCCCAGGCCAAGTTTGCTACCCATGCGATCCAGCCAAGGCCGACTGAGACTTTCTTTGCAAGCTGCAAGCAGCTTGCTTCTTTGGCTTCCTCCCAGCGTCTATCACTTAGCCGCGCCCGCGGACCGCCGCTTTCTTCTTGAGTCGATAAGCCTAGGTTGTTATCCGCGCTCGGGTTACTAGCCCCTGCCCGATAGCAACATCTGCAAGTATTTGTCCGACCGGCTGATTGGTACGGCTCGCCTTACCCCTTCGTGAGCGAACGAATCGAACCGCTTAAGCACGGATTGGGTCTTCGTGTCGCGACCCTAGCTGATCCGCTGGGTCGAACAAACGTACGTTGAATTCCCCGGCACTGTGATCTTCAACCGAGGCACTGTGATCTTCAATTTTTCGTAAAAACATCAATTTGAGATAAACAAATGAATCAAAAAAGACGCGCATTTACGCTAGTGGAATTGTTGGTGGTCATCGCCATCATTGGTATTTTGGTTGGTTTGCTGCTACCGGCGGTGCAGGCTGCTCGCGAGGCTGCTCGACGGATGCAATGTTCCAACAACCTGAAGCAGTTGGCCTTGGCCACTCACAATTACGAGTCGGCATATAAGCGTTTTCCCGGTCTGACGGGGTCCAGCTCTTTCTCGCCACAAGCCCGGGTGCTGCCCTTTATCGAACAGGGCAACCTGCAAAACTTGATCGACTTCAACCCGCCGTTGTATGTCGGCCCGGCTTGGCGTGCGAGCCTCAATCCCGTTTTCCGCGTTCCCGCTGCGACGGTAGTTGCCACCTTCCTGTGCCCCAGCGACTCCGCCACTCCGACTCGCACCACCACCGACGCGACAGGTGCCGCAGTCGACGTGGCGGGGACCAACTATATGTTCTCTTACGGTTCCGGCACGGGAACCAACTACGACGATCGCTACCCAACGGATGGTATTGTCTGGGAAGACTCGTGGGCCCGCTTTGGTGATATCTCTGATGGAACATCCAACACAGTGCTGCTTTCCGAGGCTCTCATCGGCGACGGTGAAGTGAGTACGGTTATGCCGTTGGGCAATTTGCTTTACCGTCGCATTGCCTCTTGGTCGGGCTCAAGCGGTAACCCACCACCGCAACCAGGCTTCAATCTCGGCGGTACCACCATCGAGAACCCCAACTTGGACACCGTGGTTCCCGCACAGATTTCGTCCTACCGCGGCACGCGTGGCGAGACCTGGATAAGGGGCGTTCCCTATGCGGTAGTCACCAATGGCTATCTGACTCCCAACCATCGTCTACCTGATGTCAACGTGCACGGCCGAGGATGGTTCGCACCGCGAAGCTTGCACACGGGTGGAGTCAACATGGCACTCGCCGATGGCAGCGTGCACTTCATCTCGAACAATGTCGACGGCCAAGTCCACTGGTGGCTGCACTCGCGCGACGGGGGAGAGGTCTTCAGCCATGACCAGCTGTAGCCCCCGCGCGGTTTTAGACTCCCTTATGCGGATGCATCAACGCTCGGCACGAACGTTACCCGCGATCAGAATCGCTTGCCTAGCAATCATTTCGACGCTCCTTTCAGGCTGTAGCTCGCAGCCTGAAGAGATCGCTCTTTTCGATTGCAAGATTCTGATCGATGGCATGCCAGCTCCCGATGTCCGTGTACTACTAACTGCCAAAGCCGGCCAACAGGACTCATGTGAGCTGGTGGGCGTGACAGATCATCTCGGCGTCGCCGGGATGAAATTATCTCCGGGAAGCGCTCCGCCGCGCGGAACGGAGATGGTACTCCGAGCAAGTCTCGAATCGTTGGGGGACTGGGGAATACGAGAACCGTGGTCTAGCCCTGAGAAGTCCCCGCTCGACGTCACTTGGCGAGGTGATGGATCACCACTGGAGATTTCACTACCCCGAAAAGCTGTCTACCAACTGTGACGAGCAGCTAGGGCGTTTCATTGACAGCGGCAATGCGCTAGCGCACGGGCATTCAAAGAATGCGCCAAACGCTGGCGCTTGCCGGCTGATTCTGCCAACCTAAACATCGGAACAGGACGAAGCTCTGTGGGGCCGTCCAGTTCTGGCGACGACATTGCCTCACAGCGCGGGCAGAACGATCGCGTGATGTACGCGGGGTAATCTCTAACTTTAGCCGAAAACTCGAACTGACCAAGCATGCCTTTTTTTGATGGAAACCAGCTCACTATGAACTTCAAGAATTCTACCTTAACCGCCACCTGCTTTGTCTGCAGTCTGGCGCTGATTACTGCCTATGTTCCACTGCATTGTCGGGCCGAGTGGCCCGGCTTTCGAAACGATGGGAGCTCCCAGACGAACGCGCTTTTACCTCTGAATTGGTCCCCTGACACGAGCATCAGCTGGCAAAATGAATTACCTGGCTACGGACAGTCATGCCCAGTTATCCTGAAGGACAAAGTTTTTGTGACTTCGGTTGCGGGGACAATGAAAGAGACACTTCT
>JANSWS010000046.1 GCA_024743355.1 bacterium | reverse complement strand
GTTCTCGGGATCGCCCACGTGCAGTCGTTGACCAACTTAGGAGTAGGCAAACGCGTGGAGTGCCCCGTGATCGGACTGGAAGTCGAATCCAAACAGCGACATACGAAAATCGCCTTGTCCTTGAAACGATCCATGACACTTCGCCGAGTTGCATCCAAGTTTTCCGAGTAAAGGCACCACGTGCCTTTGAAAGTCGGGTTCAACTTGCGCGTCACGCTGTGCAAACCGATCGGACGCCGGGCGGATGGTCTTTGGGACAACATGGTCTGCTCGGACAGGGGAGGCGAGCAACATGAATAGGATGATTAGGCGCTTCATATCGTAAACCTTGCCTTCCGTTGGAATCACTCGACCGCTTCCAGCTTATCCGTCACGTCGATGGCATCGCTTTTTGTGTCGCGATGAGTGACGCTCACTCGAATCTCGTCGCCTTCGCTCAGATCTGAGAAAGCATCACGATGCTGGTTAAAGAAGCCGGCGATGCGTATGCGTTTGCCAACAATGCTTGCCGCATCTTTGGCTTGGCTGCCCTCTGCCGGACTACTCTCTTTCACCTCCAGCAGCACTTCATAGCCGACCGCCTCGACGATCTTTCCAGTGAGTTCGCCGCTGAAGCCTCGGAACTCCTCAGGTGGGACACCAAAGTCGCCGGGTTGGAAGGGCGCTGTACGCTCAAGCACATGAAACTTGTATCCAAAACCAAGAACGTTTGTTTCGGGATTAAAGTCTCCGGTTCGAACTTTGATCGTTTCGCCACGTTTGATTGGCAACAAGGAATCGAGGTATTTCCCTGAAACCCCAACCAGTTTGACCCGAGTGCCAATGAGATCGGAATTCAATTTGGGTCGGGAACTGATGACATAATCGATATCAATTTCCAACTCGCCGAGTTCAATGTCTTTCGATCTGAGGCGCCCGATAACGATCGAGTAGAACTGGAAACTGCCCGGCCGAACTCCTGATTTCCCCCTGTTTACGCCTTGGTTCTTGTCTTTGCCACCTTTTGACGCAGCTTGACTTTTGAGAAATTCGATTACGTCTTCTTTGGTTGCCCCGGAGTCATTAATCTTTTGCCGCGCTGCTGGGTTCGCCATCAGTTTTTCATACGCGGCGTCCCAATCAACTAGGTCTTCTTTTTTGGCTTCCCCCTTTACCGCTCCCTTGGATTCCATCGTTGCGGCGAGTTTAGCCGCATCTTCTTTGGAGAGTGTTCCCGATTTCACCAGTTCAGCAAGTCTTTTCTTGAAGGCAGTGAGTTCCTTCGCTTTGCCCTCGTTTGCAGCGGACTTCTTTTTGCCTAGCTGCTTTGCCGCGTCGCCCTTTTGATTCTTCAACCAATTGATCACGTCTTCTTTGGTTGCTTGTCCGCTGTCAATTTTCTTGCGAACGACTTCGTCCGCCTCTAAGAGACGCTTGTAAGCGGCATCCCAGTCGACCTTTGCCTTGTCCTGAGCAAAGGTGTTTCCGCAGGCGACTGCTAACAACAGAAAGAGAAATAGGTTCGTCGTTTTCATACTTGATTCTTCCCATACTAAATGGAAGCTGAAATGATTACTGAGTAGATAGTGTCACTTGCCAGCGGCAGCTTGATAAAGCTCGATCGCATCCTTGCGCGTTAGTTTTCCGGCTTTGACCATTTCCCTCAGCTGAGCACTGAGCGCCGCAAGGCCTTCGTTTAGCGAGGTGTTCTTCGCCGTTTTCGCCGTGCGTTGTTTCGTTTCACGTCGTTCGGGATAGACGTCAGCAGCAACCTGCTCTGGACTTCGGTCATGTCCGTCAGCAATGCAGTACAAATGCGTCGTTGACCTCAGAATAAGCGAGTCACCAGCAACAGCAGGTGAGGCAATAAACGCTGCGTTCAGCTTGTTTGACGCAAGTGACTTTGGAGCGTTGCTGGTCGCCTCAAGCACGTTGATTTCACCTTGCTTACTGCTGAAGTACAATCTTCCATCAGCGAGAATTGGCGACGCCCAATGATCCCCGCCCAGTCTCTTTTTCCATATCTCTTCGCCAGTCTTCGCGTCAAGGCAGCGAGCAACGCCGCCCTTGGCAGTCACCATGAATAGCAAACCGTTTACGACAACTGGCGACGGTATCTCCGGTGTACTTCTGAAGGTGGACCAGGCAACGTGGGAGTCCGTCACGTTGCCCGTTCCATTGGGGCGGATCCCCATCAGGAAATGATTCAAGCCACTGGTGAATACGTAAACCAATCCACTGGCATAGATTGGCCGCGCAGCTACATTGAAGCCACCCGGGTGTATCGTGCGCCAAAGCTCATCACCTGTTTCCGGATCGTAGGAAATGATCGCCTCGGCCGCAGGAGCAATGAGTTGTCGGCGACCGTCGATATTAATTAAGGTGGCTGTTGCAAACGATTTCTTGTTATCGTTCGGCTTGCCTCCTTTCTTGGGAGACAGCCCACGATCGGAAAGCGTTTCCCGCCAATCTGTTTGAACATTGCGATCAACCTTCCAACTGGTGTCCCCCGTTTCTTTTTCAAGTGCTACGAAGAACTGCTGGTCCGTACCGTCAAAGGCCAAATAAATGTTCTTATTATCGACGATTGGTGAAGAACCTTGGCGAACGGGTTGGTAGATTCGCAGGTCTCGGCGTTCCCAAACTTTATCGCCCGTTTGTCGGTCCAGGCAGGCAATGCCCTGCGAGCCGAAACTTACATAGACCCGCTCCTCTTCTACTACCGGCGTCGGCGTTGCTGGACTGTTCAAATGCGGTGAATCAAACGCATAAGCCGGGTCGATTTTCCGCTCGACCATGTCGAACACTTTGATATTCCGGCTGACCTTTCCCGTTTCCAGGTCAATGCAGATCGCGCGGAGTTCTTTCTTCTCATCACTACCAGTCGTCAACCAGATTTCGTCTTCCCAAATCACGGGTGATGACCAACCGGAATCGGGAATCGCGACTTTCCAGCGCACGTTCTTTGATTCATCAAACTCAATGGGCAAATTGCTTGTCGTCGCGATACCGTCGCCACCGGGCCCACGAAACTGGTTCCAGTTGTCGTCGGCCCGCGATACAGCACTGACGATTGAGATGGCGACAAAGACAACGAACGCAATATCAGACTTCATGGCTTTTCCGTTACGGGGGCATCTGTCAATTCAACGCTGGTGATCTCGAATCTGGCAGCCGAGGCTTCCGCAACGCACCACCAGTCAGTCAGTTCGCACCCTATGGGAGAACGATCCGGATTCTTCTTGTTATGGAACCTGCTAAGCGGAATTTCGAGTTCAAACTCCACGCCACCGGCAAGTTTGCTGGATGGAATGAGTGTGCTGTACTTACCTGCAAAGCCGCCATCCGGATATCCGACGCTCAATCCAATCTGCATCGCATCCTGCGAGTACGCTTGTCCACGTACGAGGACCCGGGTGTTTGCGCTCAATTGAACCGGCTGTTCCATTGACCGTCGCGGCGAGAGGACGATGAGTGCGCCGACCGGGGACGGTACGGTCCAAACGCTTCCTGTCGAGTCGTCAAAGTGCGCTGCGTTTTTGTAGGCTTTGATCGCGGCATCCTTCGTCATTTCACCATTGGCAACTGCCATTTTCAGCTTCGCTCCTACGCCCCAAAGACGAGAAATCCACTTACCCTTGACGACATCCTCACGCAGGTCACTCTGCCAATCGGTCACCGGAGAATTTCGTTTGCGAGGCGACAATCCATTTTGATCTTCCAGCGATGCCAACACGGACTGCTGGGCTGGCACATCAACCTCTTTCCCATCTGGTAAGCGTTTAAGTCGAACGCGCCCCTGATTGACGGTCAGCCGGGTCGAATCCGAAACAGTTTCAACGTCGAACTGCGTACCCAGAACTGTCAGTTCAGCAGACGGTGTATGCACCAGCAAAGGGCGACCGGAAGGCTGCTTCTGCACACTTGCGGAAAGGCGGCCATGCCTTAGATGCAATTCCTTTTGTCGTTTCGATGGTGTATCTGACTGTTCAGTCGAGATCGTGATTGCCGACAGACCCGCCAGAGAAACTGTCGATTGATCTTCAAAAGCAAACTCAACGAAAGAATCAGGGGCCAGCAGTTCCATTGTCCCGCCGGGGAGTTTCTCGCCGACAGCGAGTTCGTTGGTGACTCGCCCCCCGTCACCCGTCCATGCAATCGGCCCGCTTACGGAAGTAACCGTAATTATCTCATTGCGGGAATCGCGAATCAGAAATGCCTGGCTGAAAACCGCAATCAGTGCGACAACGGCAACCGTTAACAAGACGCGATTCGTCGTCTGAAGTCGCTTTGGATTTATTCCCGAGTCCTCTACGTCGTCCGTTGGTGGATCATCGAATTCACCGCTTAGAAGAATCGCATGGATTTGCTGCAGTTTCAAATACAAAGATCGAGTCTCCGAACAGGTCTCAAGCTGCTCGGATAACTCACCGACTTCATCATCACTGGCAAGTCCGTCCAAGTGTCGTTGAATAAGCTCGTGCCAATGTTCGCTATTTTCCCGATTCATGCTTGGGCACCTCGCAGTTTTGCCTCGACACAATCGTGCAGCGAACGACGGATTCGTTGTAGTGACTTATAGATTGCGTCGACTGTTTGCCCTGTCTGTTGCGACAGATCGCCTACCGAATATTCCTTTCGGTAATATCCGTCGATCAGCGATTGCTGTGGATTTGAAAGGCGCTCAAGACATTCCTGCAAGTGCGCTTTACGATGTTCGAGTTCGGATGTTGCTTTCGTTTGGTCTTCCAAAATCAACTCAGCTGCGCGCTCAGTCAATTGCTTTCGATGTGCCGACTTTCGCAAAAAGCGGCGAATCTCGATTCTGACAAAGCCCAAAGCCCAAGGAACAAAAGGGCGATCTGGCTGGTAGTTCTCGAACTTACGCCACAGCGACACAGAGCATTCCTGCAGGATGTCGCGCGCATCAGACCGATTCGGTACCGCAATCAGAATGCAACGCAGTAGCTCCGGCTCATGTTCGATCAGAAGCCGAGTGAATCGCTCGTGATCTTCGTTTGTTTCCATACCGGGAATCCGCGCCTTGGAGGGAGATTTGGACAGCGAATTCCAGATTTTCCCGAATTCGGTCAAACTTGACGAGGCGTCAGCTAGAATTGAATAATGCCTGCTCCGCTAGGCGTCGACGGGTATCAAGTAAAGAATCGTCGGCTTCACAGCAACGCGCGTAGATCGGCTGAGACATTGAGTTTCGAAAAGAGGGTTGGGGCCTTCCCCGTCTACGACAACAGAGAAGACCCTTTCCCGGAGGTTCCCTGCTTGTGCTAGTTCTGCACCGACGTATCAAGCTCAACTTGACTGATTCGCAGCCCCGACGGACTTTCGGAATGCGTAAAACTCCAAACTCCGCGGACAAATAGACCTTCGGGTGATGACGCAAGCTTGTCTTTGTAAGCGGCAACGGATGGGTCCAGCTCAAAATCAGGAAGATCAGCGCTAGCCACAAACTCGCCGAAGGCATCACGCTGTACCCTGCACCTGGCGCGAAACTTACCGGCATAGTCACCATTGGCGTACACGACTTCAATCCCGAAGAAGATATCAGTCTCAACCTCCATCCTTCCATGGATTTCAAAGTGCGATTCGGTATTCACCTGAACCGGAGTGCCCTCGTCGCTGCCGACACCGAGCCCCAATAGATAGAGAGTGACGTTCGGGTTGCTCTCCGGGACATACGCGACCGATCTCAAAAACGCCGGATGTGTGTCAGTGGCCGCAATCCACTTTCCAAATGTCTCGTCTGGGCCTCGATTGATGCGACTCTTCCAACGGTTGACAATTCCGGATATCTGCCTGCGTTCTAGTTCCTGGTCGGCTGCTGCAATCACTCGATGATTTGCTGGTACTTCGATTTCTTTGCCATCACTCGTGCGCGTGACGCGAACGTTGCCTTCTCGAACACTGACGGAAGTGGCCGGCAGATCTGCCTCAACGTCGAAACTAGTACCCAGCACCGTCAAGGTGGCCGTGCGTGTTTGAATGACCATTGGTTTGCCGTCTGGCTGCGGAGACACATCAGCAGACATGCGGCCTTCGCGTAGACGCAGGCGTTTCTGTCCATCGTCGCTGAACGTCAACATTGATGCGCCCGAGATGGTTACCTGCGATCCATCGTTGAATTGAAGCTCGAACCAGGAGTCAGGAGACAGTCCCTCAATCGTGCCTCCCGCGAGCTCCGTTCCGACTTTCACTTCGCGCCTGATCTGCCCACGATCCCCGGTCCAAATCATGGAACCGCTCAAACCAGTGATCTGAGCGATGGAATCGGGTATTACCGGCACCTCTTTGGAGCCCGCAACCTTCAACTTGCTCTGTGAATTAAAGAGCAATGTAGAGAGCATCAAAATGGCGGCTCCAGCAACAGCGAGCATCGCGCGCAAAAACCGAATGGACTTGCCTTGCCGAATCTCTAGCTTGCCAGCAATTGCCGAACCGGAATCGCTTGATTCGTTCTCGCCACCGGTACGGAGAATCTCCGCCAGTTCCGTTTCCCAAGACGCACGCTCGACGAAGTCCTTCCGTAGACTTGGGTCGCCATCGAGCAGTTCGGCCAGCCGTTCCATTTCGGATTCGCTGAGTTCCCCGTTCAAGTGGCGCTGGACCAAGTCGTCCCACTCAAGCTCATTCGGATTGTTGTTTTCGCTCATTGTGCCGTCTTCAATCGAGTTTCGACGCATTCACGGACTTGTTTCTTGACTCGAAACAGTGCCTTGCGGACTGCTTCGATAGACATGGAGAGTCGCTCTCCAATCTGAGGATAGCCAAGTTCGTCGATGAATCTTGACTCGAGAACTCGTTTGCTACGATCCGAGATCTGCTCAACGCACTGCGCAAGCGCGTCGCGCCTTAGCTCTCGTTCATGGGAAGTTCGAGAACTTTGAAACTCTTCAAATGCGGCGTCGACCGCATCATCGAGAACCTTCTGCGCGAGGGTGCGCTCACGCTGGTTCCGTTGCTTGGCTCTCAAGACTTCGATTCGGACGATCGAACGGCACCACGCTAGGACAGAAGTCCCTTCCTCGAACTGCTCGTGTTTGGCAACGACAACGAGCATTGCTTCCTGGACGGCATCCTCTGCCGCTGAATAATTCCCGAGCAGAACCCTCGCATAAGTCACGAGATCTTCCCGGCACTCGAACGCAGAACGCAGAATGCGATCACGCCGCTCATCGTCATCCGCCTTTGGTGGTATCTCGCTCGAGCTATCCAACGACCTATCTCTCCGGTGGGCTGCAATTTGCTAATCTCCTTCCGACGAAGAACTACCAAACTGTGACGCCCAATCGTGGACACGATTCTCCGGATTCTACCGAAATTGCTCGGTTGTGCCCTGTTGCAGCAACGATAAAAGGTTCGGGAGCTTCCACTCGGACCTCTCGCCGGGTGCAGGAGGAACGTCTGATATTCTCGCTTTTAGACCGGGCAATTCCAGGTCGGCGCGGAGTATCCCCATATGGAAGCAGAACAATCACCGACGGATCACGAGGCATTCCTGCGGCTTTTCACCAGGTTTGAGGGTAATTTGCGCGCATTCGTGGCCTCGCTGCTGCCAACCAGGGAAGGCGTTGACGATGTGATGCAGGAATCGAGTGTCGTCCTCTGGCGCAAGTTTGCGAATTTTGACCAGGCCGGTGCGGACTCGGATTTCCTCGGCTGGGCGTTCATGATCGCCCGTTACGAAGTCCTCAAGTACCGACGGCGCCGTGCGACCGATCGGCTCCAGTTCAGTGAAGACGTGTTCAAATTGCTGGCATCCGAAGCGGAGCGGACCTGCACAACTCAGATCGAACGTCAACTTGCACTCCATGAATGCCTCAAGGAACTGGAGTCAAAACAGCTGGCAATCGTGAAAGCGGTGTACGAAGACGGCTCACGCATCAAAGACGTTGCCGAACAGATAGGAAGATCGCCCACGGGGCTGTACAAATCAGTGGCCCGCATCCGGGAGCGACTGGCGAACTGTGTTCGGACCAGACTCACTGCAAGCGCGGAGGGGCTCTCATGATGATTCCACAGCGCGACATCGATTTGATCGACGGCTACTGCAGCGGTAGCCTGACGGATGACGACTTTTCCGAGTTGGAGAGTCGGCTTCGCGAAAGCCACGAACTGCGACAACTCCTGATCGAGTATCGATCCATCGAGTCTGCGATGCCCTCGGCCCTCGCATCAGGAACAACGGAAAAGACTCAAGCAAGTGCGACAAAGAAGAGTCGCGTCATTCGCCGCCTGAAAATCGCGCTGCTGACAACGGCCGCCGGCCTCTTGTTGCTATCTGGCCTTTACTTTCTCCGTCCCAGTAGCGAACCGCAGATCGCGATCGCCCGGTCACTGACTGGCTCGGTTCGCTGGACTGGACCTGGCGGACAAGTTGTTGACGATGTGCAAGCGGGCCGCGCACTGACCGGCGGTACGATTGAATGCCTGGCGGTCGATTCTTCGGCTGACTTGGATTTTCCGGACGGCTCCACGGTGTCGATCTCCGGTGTGTCAGTGCTCACCATTTCAGATGACGGACACAAAAAGTTGCATCTTAGGGAGGGAAATCTGTCGGCGACGGTCTCGCCGCAACCAGAGGGAAAGCCGTTGAGGATGCTAACGCCGACAGCCGAGCTTGAGGTGTTGGGTACGCAATTCGATGTGACTGCGGCTGAGACGCAAACAAAGATCACGGTCAATGAAGGTCTCGTCCGTGTCAAACGACTGACGGACGGCAAGTTCACCGACGTCAAAGCCGAACATTCATTGGTTGCGACGATTGAGGCTCGGGAACCGCCGGTTGCCATAGCGATGCGAGAGCCCGTTAGCGTATGGAAAGCGAACCTAGGTCAGGACAAGACTGCAGGCGACTGGTTGCCCATCGCCCATGCCTTGCGCATCGAGATCGGACTAGAAGTTAGAGCTGGTGAGTTGGATGCCGATCGAGCCAAAGAGGTCTATTTCAAAAGGCTTGAGAAGTTTGAAGACGACGATGGTTTTCTCAAAGCGATGCCCAGACGCACTGGCCGTAAAGAGCAGCCTCTTGTCTACCTGATCTCGTTGAACATTCCCCAGCGTCAGGCGGGCCCTATTTTATTGTCGGACAGCAGTCGGCTCCGAGTGATTGGCCGATCCAAAGTTCCGCAGGAAGTGACGTTCGGTATCGCCGCCCATAATCAAGACCGGACAATCAAGGGGCGATATGGAGTCGCTCGACAAGTCGATCCAACCTTTGACATTGAGATACCAATTGCCGACCTGCGGGAGCATGGTAGGCAAACTTCTGCGGTGGGGCTCGAGGCCTTCGTGTTCTACTGCTTCGTAGACAAACCTGGACTGGAAGTAACGCATGTGGAGTTGGTGTCTTCAGAAGAGTGACGGGCACATTCCGTGCCCTTGGGCAACTACATTGATCACTGGAAGACTACATTCGTAAGAGGAAAACTAAATGAAACGATCTGCAATGGCATTGACCCTCGTGGCCCTGGTTGGCTTCGTGAGTTTTGCACAAGAATCGGCAAAGAAGGGAAGCAAGACTCGCGAGTCCGCGCGTCAAGAACAACGCAGTGCGGGACGGTTACGGCGTGAATACGATCAGAACAAGTTTCCAGTGAAAGATCCTTCCGGCTTCAAGGTGGAGGGTGAACAAGTTTTTTCCGGACCTCAACCGGGAGAAAAGATGTCAGGCTTTAAGGCCGCCAGCCTTGCTGGAGAGAACAAAGGCAAAGAAATCGATCCTGTCGCTGAAGCAGGTGAACGGCTGCAGGTCCTGTTTTTTCAGGATGAAGGTGGCGTTGCCAGTCGAGGGCTTTACGGCGTCATGAATGCAGTCGGGAAGATCGATGGAAAGACAGACAAGGATCTGCACGTCGCATGCGTGTTTCTGTCCGACGATCCAGATTCGATAGCCAGCCGATTCGGGCGAGTGTTTCCGCGATGGCGTGATCAGGGACTCGATGTGATAGCGGTTTCGAAGGACGGTCGAGATGGGCCGGGCGCCTATGGACTGAACCGAACTGTCTCGCAAACAATCATTCTCGCCAAGAATGGCAAGGTAACTCGCAACTTTGTTTTTCCCCAAGGAATGCTCTTCGCGGATCCACACGTCATGGGTGGTATCGCGGAATTGATCGGCGAAGACCGCGAAACGGTTGCGAGCTGGTTGGCCGAAGCCGGTGAGGGGGAAGATCGAATGCCAATGCGTGGTCGTCGAGGAGACGGTGGGGGCGATGATCCTCAGGCTGCGGGCAAAGCGGCACTCCGCAAAAAGGTTGGCGAATTAGTGCGGGCAGGAAAGCTCACTCGGGAGGAAGCGAGCGAACTCTACCAGGCCGCATTCCCGGAACGTCGTTGAAGGATGGTCCGCTAACACTTCGAATTGCGATTGGATCATCCCGCCAGCTGGAGATCGCCAACGACACTAGATCGTCGGTGCGGGCTATCCGTACAAGGCAGAATTTAATCGACCCGACGAACGCGTTTTCGACAAGTTCGGCAAGAAGCCTGTCCGGATTCCCGAGCCTAAGCAAGAGACGCACCCAAAACGCGATTCGGGCTAATACCTCAAGTAAGCACAATCAACTCACTTGAACAACAACAACCAATCTCCGACAGCGAGTTATGAAAATAGAAGACCAAATGAAACGATCGGCAATGGCATTGACCCTCGTGGCCCTAGTTGGCTCGATGAGTTTCGCACAAGAATCAACAAGGAGAGCACCAGGAACTCGGGAGGCCGAGCGTAAAGAACAACGCAGTGCGGGGCGGGAACGTCGTGAAGACGATCAGAAAACATTTCGTGTGAAAGATCCCGACGGCTTCAAGGCGGAGGGTGAACCGGTCTTTTCCGGGCCTCAACCGGGAGAGAAGGTGTCAGGTTTTAGGGCGGCCCGCCTTGCTGGAGAGGACGAAAGCAAAGAGGTCAATCCTGTCGCTGTCGGAGGTGACAACCCACACATCCTGTTTTTTCAGGATAAAACACCTGCTGCCATTGAAGGGCTATTCGGCGTCGTGGATGCACTTGCCAAGATCGATCGAAAGACAGAAATTGATCTGCACGTTGCATGCGTGTTTCTATCCGACGACCCGGATTCGATCACCCACCAGTTCAGGGGAGTGTCTTCCGCATTGCGTGAGCAGGGATTCGATCTCATTGCGGTTTCCAAGGACGGTCGTGACGGACCGGGCGCTTATGGACTGAACCGAACTGTCTCGCAAACAATCATCCTCGCTAGGAATGGCAGGGTAACTCGCAACTTTGTTTTCCGCCATGGCATGCACTACGCGGATCCACACGTCATCGGTGGCGTCGCGGAATTGATCGACGAGGACCGCGAAACCGTTGCAGGCTGGTTGGCCGAAGCCGACGAGGAAGCAGCTCGGATGCGAATGCGTCGCGACAATGATCCCCAGTCCGCAGCAAAAGCGGCTCTGCGCGAAAAGCTTGGCGAATTTGTACGGACAGGTAAGCTCACTCGGGAGGAAGCCGGCGAACTCTACGAAGCCGCATTCGCGGAACGTCGCTAAAAGGGTGGGCCTGAAAAAACTTACGAGGTGCAATGGATATGAAAACGCTGCTCCAGTCCCTGACTCTCATCGTAGCGGTGGCATCGGTGGGGAGGGCGGAAGATTTACCGGAAGAAACGGTGGACTTTCGCAACGACCTTATTCCGATGTTCACCAAACATGGGTGCAACGCCGGCGCATGCCATGGTGCAGCGATCGGGCGTGGTGGATTCAAGCTTTCGCTATATGGAGGCGATCCGCAATCCGATTTTGAAGCCGTCGTCCGACAGATTAATGGCCGGCGAGTCAATCTCTCCAATCCGGAAGAAAGCCTGATCCTCTTAAAGCCCGCCGAGTATGTTGAACACGGTGGAGGAGCCGTCATCGATGACGAGGGTGACAGCGCTCAGCTTTTGATCGATTGGATCAAGCAGGGCGCTGGCAATAGAACCCGGCGTGATCTGTCCAGCGTGGAGATCACGCCGAGGAAACGCGTTGCGAAGTCACTCGGCGAACCGGTCACGTTGCGCGCAGTCGCTCATTACTCCGACGGCACCTCGAGGGATGTCACCAGGTGGACAATCTTCTCGGCCGAGGATCCGTCAGCGGTGGATGTCGATCCAGAATCAGCGGTGTCCAAAGTCCTTCGACGTGGCCGACACATCGTCGTTGCCCGTTACTTGAGCGAGGTTGTCCCTATTGAGTTGGTTGTGCAGCTGACTGATGCCAATGTTGATCTGTCCGATGAGCCTCGGAACAATTTCATCGATGACGAAATACTCGAATCACTCGCGACGCTCGGCATAACGCCGTCGCCACCGTGCGACGACGCAACCTACCTCCGACGAGTCTATCTCGACCTGACAGGTCGTCTTCCGTCGGCAGAGCGAGTCAATGAGTTCCTTGAAGATAGCCGAACCGACAAACGTAAGGTGCTCGTCGATGAGTTGCTTCAAGTAGAAGAATTCAATGAGTATTGGACGCTGCAGCTGGCAAAGCTGCTAAGGATTCGCCCGCAGCAGGATGACACCGAAGGAGCCATGATCTATCACCAATGGGTTGCCGAGCAGATCGAGAATGACGTGAGCTATAAGCAAATTGCTCGGGCACTGATCATGGCAACCGGAGATACTCACGAATTTGGCCCCGCCAACTTTTATCGCACCGACACGGGGCAACGGGAACAGGCGGAATTCGCGAGTGAGCTGTTCATGGGTAGCCGTCTACGCTGCGCAAATTGCCACAACCATCCGCTCGACCGTTGGACTCAGGATGACTATCACGGCCTGGCAGCGATCTTCGCCAAGGTCGAGCGGGGGAGAGTCGTTGGCGAGAAACCAAACGGACAGACGATTCACCCCCGGACGCTTGAACCGGCCATTCAGCGTATTCCGGGCGAGCAATTCCTTGCCGAGAACGCAACAGACGGGCGTCGGCAGTTGGCTAATTGGCTAACGGACGCATCCAACCCGTACTTCGCGAAGGCGATTGTCAACCGACTTTGGAAGCGGATGGTGGGACGAGGGCTGGTCGAACCGGTTGACGACTTTCGGGATACCAACCCCGCCACACATCCGGCCTTGTTGGACAAGCTGGCCGAGGATTTTGCTGCCAACGGTTACAGTCTTCGGCATACTCTTCGCTTGATCGCCAATAGTACAACGTACGCTCGAAGTGCAGATGCCATCGTGGAAAACAAAGACGATGATCGCTTCTATTCGCATGCAGCACGTCGCCCGCTCGAAGCGGAAGTGTTATCGGATGCAATCTCGGACGTACTGGGAATTTCCGCCAAGTACGGAAGTGAACCGGAGGGTACGCGAGCGGTCATGTTGGTCAATCCAAAGACGCGATCAACTGCGCTCGACGTCCTGGGCCGCTGTGGCCGCGAGGAATCCTGTGAGAATACACCCGGTGCGGGCGGTGGTCTCCCTCAGAAACTGCATCTCTTGAACGGTGCCTTGCTGAATGCCCGCATCGCCGCGGAGGGTAGCCGCCTAAACGAAATGTTTTCCGCCGGCAAACTACCGAAGGAAATCGTAGACGCTTTCTATCTGACAGCACTCAACCGGCCCCCATCTGCCAGGGAGCGTGAGCACTGGGAGAGACAACTGGCGGAGTTGAAATCGAACGATGCGCAGCGAGCGTTCCTTGAAGATTTCGTCTGGGGGTTAATGACGTGTGAAGAATTCGTGACGAATCACTAACTACTTCTTATCCTCGTGTGAGGAAGGGAGAAACGAGGGAAACGAATATGGATAATCAAAAACGATGTGACGGTGTGTCGCGGCGCGACATCATTAGAATCGGCGGTTTGTCCGCGTTAGGACTCGGCCTCGGCGACTTCCTCCGCCTGCGTCGCGCTGGTGCTGCCGAGGCTCCGCCTGTTGCGAGAGCGAAGTCTTGCATCCTGATCTGGCTGGACGGCGGCCCAAGTCATCTTGAGACGTTTGATCCGAAGCCCGATGCACCGAAGGAGGTTCGTGGTCCATTTGAGACTATTGAGACCAAGGTCGACGGCATCCGCGTCAGCGAGTGCCTCGAACAAACAGCTGGGGTGATGGACAAGCTGGCGATTGTTCGGTCGATGACCTCTCCACTTGGTGAGCACAACTTCGGCACGCACTATCTGATGACCGGCTACAAGCCCTCTCCCGCATTGGAGTACCCAACATTTGGGGCAACTCTGGCCCACTTGCGCGAGCGGTCGGGCGTGCTTCCGCCTCAGATCGCAGTTCCAGATTTCGGCGGAAACGTGAGCGGGAATGGGTTCTTGCCAAGTGCCACGCGTCCCTTTTCCGTAGGCGGCAATCCCGAACGCCCCGATTTCAAGGTTCGCGACCTTGATTTCTATCGAGGGCTAGACCTCACACGCCTTGATCGCCGCCGAAAGATTGTGAATGCGTTCGATGAATTTAGTCGCTCCAAAGACGTCTCGGCTTCCTTGAAGCCGAATCCGGATCTTGAACAAGCTTACAACCTAATCGCATCGCCTTCCGCAAAGGGCGCTTTCAAATTGTCAGATGAACCAGAGAGCGTCCGAAATCGCTACGGCCGCACGGGTGGGAACAGCATCGGTCAGAGTTGTCTATTGGCGCGACGCCTGGTCGAACGAGGAGTCCCGTTTGTCACGGTCAACAGCGGCGGCTGGGATACTCATCAGAATATTATCCAACTCAAACGCCGATATCCGACGGATCGTAACGCGCATTTGCCATCATTGGACCGAGCTCTCAGCGCTCTGATTGAGGACCTAACCGAACGCGGAATGCTGGACGAAACATTAGTCGTCGTGATGGGCGAATTCGGGCGCACACCAAAGATCAACTCTGTCGGCGGTCGCGACCATTGGCCCAACGTCTTCAGTGTTGCTTTGGCCGGTGGCGGAGTCGCGGGCGGACAAGTTATCGGCAGTAGCGATTCACTTGGAGAATTGCCCGATGACAATCCCGTCACGCCGTCGAATCTCGCCGCAACGATCTATTCGCTGCTTGGCATCGATCCCGCGCACGAACTACACACAAGCGACGGTCGGCCCGTTCGTGTCGCGCCGGATGGTGCAACGATAATTTCGGAATTGCTTGGTTAGAAAATGGGCCCTCACTCCTTGGTAAGCGGAACTTTCAGAAGACGAAACATGATAAGTCTGCAAATCTCCCTGGTGTTAGTCGCGACGATCACCACGCCAAGCTTCGCCCAGCAGACAGGTCGTGGGACCTTGAAGCAACCTCAGTCTACGGATGTAGCTCAAGTCGACGCGGAACGCTCGCTGAAGTCTGCGCGCATCGCGACTGAGTCTCCGATTACCGCCGCGGCCTTTTCCCCTGACGGAAAATCTGTTGTTGCGGTGTCTCAGTCGGGATTGCACGTCTACTCTTGGCCGGCATTAAAGCGACAGCGAATGATCGAGACTTCAGCATCGAATCTCCACTGTGTCGAGTTCTCACCAAATGGGAAACACATCGCCATCGGCGGCGGGAATCCGTCCGAGGATGGGATAGTTGAATTGCTTTCCTGGCCTGCCGGAGAGCTTTTGACAAGGTTCGATGACCACAGCGATTCCGTACGGTCGGTAGCCTGGTTAAACGAGACGCGACTGCTAACCGCAAGCATCGACCGTGAAATCAAACTCTGGAATTTGGAGATGTCGACCAATCCCATTCTTACCTTGGAAGGCCATTCGCGAAGTGTTCATGCCCTTTGCCTGCTCAAGGACAACAAGACACTCATCAGTGCGGGAATCGATCAGTCAGTGCGTGTCTGGGACTTGAAATCCGGAAAACTCATTCGCAGCATGAACCAGCACATCAAACCGATCCACGCTCTGGCCATGCGCCCTGGCGTGGACGGGTTGCCGATGATCGCCTCGGCCGCCGGCGACCGCACGATACGGTTTTGGCAACCAACCATCGGCCGGATGGTCCGTTACGCACGACTTGACGCCGAGCCGCTGGACATCGCCTGGTTGCACGATGGTTCACGAATCGTGGCGTCTTGTGTTGATGGCCAAATCAGAGTCGTGGATCCCGATGAAGTGAAGGTCACTCAAACTCTTCACGCAATGAGCGGATGGGCATACACGGTTGCGGTTCATCCTGAAGATGGCAGCATTTTGGTTGGCGGCAGTAACGGCCACTTAGGTCGAGTTATTCGATGAGCGTCAGCCCCCTGCAGTTGAGGTGCCAAACGAAGTGGCGCTCGGCAACACTTCAAGGATGATGACGCTACTCTTAGGTGATCGATGTGCTCACTACGCATCTCTCTGAACTCGCTCTGCTGTCGCAGGGGATTGCGTGAGTGCGAAACGCTGTGTCTGGATTCGTGGACACGATTCTCCGGATTCTACCGAAATTGCTCGGTTGTGCCCTGTTGCAGCAACCATACGAGGTCCGGCTGTAGCGGTTAGGAGCCCTGCGCCCGAAGACCGGCACAGGTGCTCAAGTCCGTAGCATCGGATCAACGATAACAACCGTGGAGAAACCGGGAGACGTTATTTTACGCATTTGCGTTCTAGCCAGGACAATCAGGGAAGGTTTCTCCGTGCGCATAAAATCTACCAGCACGTGGCGCCGGCGAGTGGATTCGCAAGGTGCCGTTTATCTGAAAAGATTCTTTTCACTGGCACTTCGTGCTAGTCTTCTAGCCGGTGCTCTTCTTCCTGGTTGCTCTCAAACGCAACATCGATTGAATGCAGACCGAGAGGCTTACAGCACAATCGCGGAACGGAACTGCGATCCGAGATGGGCACAATCCGATCTGGGCATCGATTTGGATCCGCGAAGCCGGTATTTCGATCCCTACAACCCGGATTGTTCGCCAATGCCGACGGATGACCCTGCTTCTCATCGGTACATGCACTGCGTCGATGGCATGAAGGGATGGAAGCACTGGGGCGACTATGGAGTGCGATCTGGATTGGAGAACCCGCAATGGCAGGTGCGGCTCGCTGAATACACGGAACTGGCCGACGACGGGAGAGTCAAGCTCGACCTCGATTCAGCTGTTCGCCTGGCCTACGTGCATGCTCCGTTGCACCAACGTACGCTGGAAACCCTCTACCTTTCCTCGCTTGACGTCACAGGAGAACGCTTCCGGCTTGATACGCAGTTCTTCGGCGGCAATGCTGTGGACTATCGCCATCAAGGCAATCTATCCCCCGCAACCATTGGATTCATTCCGGGCACGGGCTACGTTGTCGCTGGTCCATTTCCGCGAGCCGAAAGCAACGGGATGACCATCCCAAGTGATCTCTCGGCAAATCGCAGATTGGCCACAGCGGGCGAAATACTTGTCGGCTTTGCGAACTCCTTCGCGTTTGAATTCACCGGCGGAGACGTCAGCCTCGCCAGCTCTCTGGCTAACTTCTCATTTATCCAGCCATTGCTCCGGGGCGGCGGGAGACACATCGCATTGGAGCAGCTGACACTAAGCGAACGGCGGTTGCTAGGCAACTTACGCGCTTACAGCCAGTTTCGACAGGGATTCTTCACGCAAATCGTGATTGGTGAACTTGGAGTGAACGGCCCGCAGCGCGGCGGTCAAGGAACAGTCCTGCAATCCTTCTCAGGATTCGGCGGGGTAGGCGGTTACCTAGCTTTGCTGCAACAAGCTCAGCAGATACGCAACACCGAAGACAATCTAAGGTTGCAACTTAGGACGCGTGATCGTCTCGAGGCGCTGTATGACAACGAGCTAATCGACATTGTACAAGTCGATCAGTTCCGCCAGAACATTGAAGTCACCCGCGCAAATCTGCTTGACCAGACGAACGGTTTGGAGCTTGCCGTTGACAACTACAAAACACAAATCCTTGGATTGCCTTCCGATTTACCTGCGGAGATTGATGAACAACTCGTAGAGGGATTTCAGCTGATTCCTCTTGAGTCGAGCCCTGTTGTGGATTCGGTTCTTGAACTTCAGACGCGCATTGGCGACGCTGGCGAATTGCTCGACCTTAGCAATCGCGTCGATGAACTCGAAACATCACTCGACAACTTATCAACGATTGACCTCGACAGTGTCGACCTCTTCTTGTTGAAACTGCAAGCCGCCATCGAAGCGGTTGCTCGCCGAGCGAAGACGCTTCCGAGCGAAATCCTTACGATCGACCAATCGACAGAGATGACCAGTGGTGATCTGGATAGCAGCTCAATTGCCGAATCGCTTGAGCGACTGAGGCAAAACACCGAGGGGCTCCCCACACGATTTGCTGCGGTGTCAGAGCGTATTGAAACCGTGTTGGATGAGCTGAGCGAGGAGAATCTCGCTACCAGGGTAGAGGGAAATGAGAGCTGGATAGCGGAAACCTTGGTAACAGTGCGTGATGTTGTGCTTCTCCAGTCGTTCCTTCGGGATGTTGATTCGGAGCCCCAACGATCGCTCGAGATGGCAGAAGGCTTCATCGAACCCGTAAGAGAACTGTTCGACATTGCCCGAGTGGATTTAGAACGCATGAACGAAATCGTCCCTGAGCGAGAGTTGCTCATGAGGGACGATGAGAAGGAGCTGTTTCGACGCGACCGAGACCGACTTTTTGAGCGATTTGAAGAACTGGAGTCGGGTGAAGTCGGATTCACGGCTGCTACCCAAGAACTCAATCGCATCCGTGATTCGTTTTCGACAGAAACACGCGAGCAGACAATCGTGGATTTGACAGCCTGGATTCAGTCTTTCGTTCAACTGGTCGAACGTCTTGCCCTGATCCCGGCTCAGGCGAGGCTGGAGGTCATTACTGTAGAGCAAGTAAGACTCGAGCCAGAGGTCGCTTTCCAGGTGGCACTTGCGAATCGCTTGGACTTTATGAATGGGCGAGCAGCCCTCGTAGATCGTTGGCGCGCCATACAAATTGCCGCCAATGCGCTAAAATCCAATCTATCGATCACAGGAAGCGGTGATGTACGAACGGCGCGAAACAACCCGGTGGATTTTCGTGCATCGACAAGCAGTCTGCGATTGGGCGTTGAGTTTGACGCCCCCTTAGCGAGACTGCTGGAACGGAACGGCTACCGAGAGACGTTAATTCAATACCAGCGTAGCCGCCGCGAGTTCATTCAGTCGCGAGATGCGTTGCAGAGGGGACTGCGAGCTCTATTGCGTACGTTGGAACAGCGACGATTGCAGCTAGAGATTCAGCGTCGAGCTGTTTCGATCGCGCTTCGTCGAGTGGAGCAAACTCAACTTGCATTGCTTACACCGCCACCTCCAGTGCAGCCCGGAGCGCGGCCCCAAATCAATCCCACCACTGCGATCAACCTACTTGGAGCTCAAAGTTCGCTGCAGAATTCACAGAACAGCTTTCTTGCGGCCTGGCTCAACTACTACGCCGCCCGCCTGCGTCTGTATCGTGAGCTGGGCATCATGCAACTTGACCCGTCTGGACGTTGGATTGAGAACTCTTTGGACTTCGCTGATCCATCGACAACCAACGAAGTAGACGACGTTGAGACACTTCCTCCCCCCGTACCGGTCGATGTGCTGGATGTGAATCAAGCGATTGGCTCCGACTACAGTCGGCCTGAGGACGATGTGCCAACTGCGGTAAGAATGCCGGTCGTCATCGAGGCTCTGAACCTGGAATCTTCGGGCGAATCTGGGGTCGACCGCTTTGTCGAGGCAGCGACAAAAGCAGAGTTTCCAAAAAATTAGCGGATTCGGTGTCCACGATTAGGCCCCTAGGCGTGGTTACTTGGGACGCGAGGTTCTGCTTGGGATCCTAAGCGACTCGCGCCCCTCCCCACGAATCGAGTTTCTGCCACGCAGAGCTCCTATTCATGAACCTGCCAATCTATGCCTGCGACGACCCTGCCTGCCACTGAAACCGAGCCAATTGCGCAGGAATTCCCTCGAGAACGTGGTGCCACACGGATCGCATCGGTACTGGGGATCATGGCAATCATCGGCGCGGCAGCGGGAGCTGCGTTTTGGCCCGGCTCTTCCAGTGAGTCCCGAGAATATCTAACTCATTCAATTAAGCGAGGTTCATTGACGGTTTCCGTCACGGAGCAAGGGACTCTTGAAAGCTCCAACAACACCGAAATCAAATGCAAGGTTCGCGGTTTCAGCACGGTGACCTACGTCGTGCCGACGGGAACCGTCGTGGAAGAAGGGCAAGAGCTGGTCAGACTCGACACAAAAGTCATCGAAGAACAGCACAGTTTGACCAAGACGAATACCTTTATCGCGCAGGCCACTTTGGCGCAGACCGAAGCCAACGTGGAAAAAGCCAAGATTGCAATTGATGCCTACGAACAAGGTCGCTTCAAGTCTCAGTTGCAGGCCCTGGAGAAGGAGCTGGCAGCTCATAAGCGCAATTTGCGGACGGCCAGGAAGATGTATGAACGTTCCAGGTCACTGTTTCGTCAGGGCTACGTTACCGATCTCGAAGTAGAAGGAAACGCGTTCACTGTAACGCAGGCCGAGCTCGAGCTGAAAGTCAAAGAAACCGAAATCAAGGTGTTGAAAGACTTCACTCGCAAAATGCAGCTCGAGACCCTGCATGGAAACAAAACGGCCAGCGAATCAAAACTCGCCGCCGACCAAGCCGGATTGGCGATGGAGATCAAGCGTCGGGATCGCGCCTCGCAAGAACTAGAAGACTGTGTGATTCGCGCCGAAGCGAGCGGGTTAGTCATCTATCCTTCGGCAGCATCATGGAAGTCCACTCCTGACATTACGGAAGGGGCGACGGTCAGAAAGGATCAGGTGTTATTGCTGATGCCTGACCTGTCTCAAATGCAGGTCAAGCTGGGGATCCACGAATCCGTGATTGATCGTGTAAAGCCTGGATTGACGGCAATCGTTACGCTACCCGACCGAACGCTTGAGGCAACAGTTTCTGAAGTTGCCTCGGTAACGCGTCCTGCGGGGTGGTGGACTGGCAACGTCGTGAAATACGACACAGTGATCGAACTGCCTTCGGACGAAGGGCTGAAGCCAGGAATGAGCGCCGAAGTGGAGGTCATTCTTGCCGTTCACCCAGATGTCCTGCTCATTCCGGTTGCTGCCGTTGTAGAAACCGAGGACGGTGTCTTCTGCTGGGTTAAGGGTGAACTCGAACCCGAAAAGAGGCTGATTGAGTTAGGCGACAGCAATGATGTTTTCATCGAAATCTTAGCCGGACTCAAGGAAGGCGAGGAGGTTGTGTTGAATCCCACCTCGCTTCTTGAAGAAGCCGAAGAAGATGCCCTGACAACGCTTACGCAATCGAGTCCCAAAGCTGGCACGGAGTCTGAAGAACAGGCGGTACAGCCATGATGAAGCTTACTGTTCTTGCGGGCATGATCTTGGCTGCTGCTGGGATTGCTTGGGTGAGTGTCGTTCCCGGTGAATCAAGCAGCAGTTCACTAGATTCTGCTCCAACGCACTTGATCAGCCGTGGCGAATTGATCCTTTCCGTCACGGAACAAGGGACACTCGAAAGTGCGAACAACACGGAAGTGAAGTGCCGTGTCCGGGGCAGCAATACGATTACTTTTGTGATCGATAGCGGAACCGAAGTGACGGCGGGCGATGAGCTAATAAGGCTCGAAACTTTGGCGATCGAAGAAGAAATCAGTGAGCGAACCAAGTTCTATCACTTGGCTGAGTCGCAAGTTGCCAGATCGGCAGCGGATGTCGAACGAGCAAAACTTGCGATATCTGAGTATGAACAAGGTCGTTTCGTTTCTGAGCTCTCATCCTTGCAGAAAGATCTCGCTGTTGCCGAATCGCGACTCTTGAACTCCAAGAACCGCTTAAAGCACTCAAGAATGATGTCGCGAAGTGAATACGCGAGCGAACTCGAAGTGGAGGAGCGCGAGTTTGCATCTGAGCAGGCTGAGATGAACGTTGGGCTTATCAAGACCCGAATCGAAGTACTCGAGAACTACACAAAGAAAGAGGAACTCGTTCGCTTGAAAGGCGAATTGAAGGTCGCGGAGGCGACCTGGGAAGCTGATGTCGAAAGAGCACTGGCCGACAAGAAACGACTGGAGCGTGCAAAAGAAGAACTCGCGCTCTGCACGATTGTTGCTCAGCGTGACGGTCTCGTGATCTATCCCGACGGCGAGGAGTGGGAGAACGCCCCAAAAATCGAAGAAGGCGGGACAGTCAACAAGGACCAGACGTTGCTCCTGATGCCGGATCTGACGCAGATGCAGGTCAAGGTCGGTATTCACGAGTCAATCATTGACCGCCTTGAATCCGGCATGGAATCGAACATTACATTGAATCGTGAAGTCCTCTCGGGGGAAGTGACTTACGTCGCCGAAGTCGCTAAGCCTGCTGGGTGGTGGACTGGCAATGTCGTCAAGTATGACACCGTCGTTTCCTTACCCTCCACGGCGGAAGGATTACGTCCGGGCATGAGTGCTGAAGTAGAGATTGTGCTTGCCCGTCATGAAGACGTTTTGACCATTCCGACGAGCGCCTGTCTTGAGATTCAGGGTGAGTTCATCTGTTGGGTGAAAACTAGCTCTGGCGCGGAACGCCGCGTTTTGGAATTAGGAGACAGTAGCCAGATGTTCATCGTTGCTCTTAGCGGAGTAAACGAAGGCGAACAGGTTATTCTCGATCCACTAGCTAACGTCCCTAGTGCGCAAGATGAGGCAGCCGCATCTGTACGTAACTCTCGGGAACAAAGATTCGGATTCGAAGACCTGTGACCACATCCACCAACGCAAGTCATCCCCGACGCCTAAATGTCGCCATCGCCGCTGGAGTAAAACTGGCTGTAATTCTCGCTCTCGTCTGTGGCACCGCTTGGGCAATTGCTCGAACGAGCGGAGTCTTCTTCGCGGAAGCTGAAACGCGTGTTGGGATGACTCACCGCATTTCACGTGGCAATCTAGTGGTGACGATTGAAGAGCAAGGAATTCTTGAGAGCGAAGAGAACTTCGAAATCAAGTCGAAAGTGCGTGGCCGCAATGCGGTCCTCTGGATCATCGATAGTGGTAGCTATGTCAAGAAAGGCGACGAGCTCGTCCGACTCGATGCACTCTTTATCCAAGAGCAGGTCGACGAGCGGACGAAGTATTCAAATTGGTCTCAGTCGGCGGCAGATTCCTCCGCTGCTAGATTGGCCAGCGCGAAGCTGGCTGTCGACGAGTATGACCAAGGTCGTTTTCTCACTGAAGTCATGTCCATGCAAAAGGACATTGCAATCTCCGAATCAGCATTGCAGAGTGCCCGAGATCGCCTCAAGCATTCGAAGATGATGGCCAGTAGTGGATTCGTTAGCGAGTTGGAGATTGAAGAAAGGCGATTCGCGGTCGAACAAGCAGCGCTCGCTCTTGAGCTCAAGGAGACTCAGCTGAAAGTACTTCAAGACTTTACTTACAAGGAGCAATTGCAAACGCTGAAAGGAAATCTCACTGCAACAGCCGCCAGTCACGAGGCAAATGTAGAACGTGCTATGGCAGATGCCTCTCGACGAGATCGAGCTGTTGAGGAACTACAGTATTGCGTGCTACGCGCGGACCGTGATGGTTTAGTCATCCATCCAAATGCTGCGCAGTGGGAAACTGCGCCGATCGCCGAAGGCACGAATGTCTACAAGGACCAAGTACTCTTGCTGATGCCTGACCTCGAAAAGATGCGAGTGAAACTCGGGGTCCACGAGTCGCTGGTAAAACGCTTGGAGATCGGCCAGGAAACTCGGGTAACGCTCACGGAAGGCACTCTTGATGGTAGCGTTTCCGAAGTCGCTTCCATCGCCAAACCCGCTGGTTGGTGGACAGGAAACCAAGTCCGCTATGACACCTATGTCTCTCTGCCGCCAAGAGAAGATTTGCGACCAGGTATGAGCGCAGAAGTAGAGATCAAGGTCGCAGAGTACGAAGATGTGTTGCTGATCCCTGTTGCAGCTGTTGTTGAGCGAGACAGTGAGACGTTTTGTTGGGCCAAGAACTCCGAGGAGGTAGTACGCCGGGAAATCACGCTCGGAGACAGCAACAACGTATTCAGCATCGTTGTTGAGGGATTGATCGAAGGCGATGAAGTTCTACTCAATCCGAGTGCGCTTGAGCAGCCAACATCCGACGCTCCAGAATTGGACGGGGCGAGCACGAGCGAAAAAAAGGATGCCACGATTGAGGCGACTAAATCGTGATTGCACAGTTTTTTCAAATCGTGGACCTGGGTATCAAGAGCCTGCTTGTTCAAAAGATGCGAGCAGGGCTGGCCGCGCTGGGCATCTTCATTGGAACGTCGACCGTCATCTGGTTGGTCGCAATGGGAGAAGGCGTTAGCTACCGGGCGCAACAACAAATCCTCGAGCTGGGTGCGAAGAACGTAATCGTTCGTACCAAGGAACCCAATGCTGGCAGCGAAGAGGAAGCGAACAGTAGGGTTAAGGCCTACGGGTTATTGCGAGCAGACTTTCGAAGAATCGTCGAGAACATTCCGAATATCAACCGTGCGATCCCCATGCGCGAACTCAAGTTCGAACTACGGCTCGACGATCGTACCGCCGACACAAAACTGGTCGGTTGCACTGAAGATTACCTAGAGCTGAACCGGCTCGAGATTGCACGCGGACGTTGGCTATCGACACGTGACCGCGGAGAGAAAGTTATTGTTTTAGCCAGCGATACCGCCAAGCGATTGTTCCCATACGAGAACCCGATTGGACGAACCATCTGGGTTGGAAGTGAGTTCTACACTGTTGTCGGACAGACGAAAGATCGCACCGCTTCAGCGGCGATTGGCGGAAGCCTCGATTCACGCGATTACAATCTCGACGCGTATATTCCAATTAAGACACTCAGGCAGAGAGTCGGCGACCTCGTCATGAAACGCGTCGGCGGAGGACAGGGAATGAACTTCGTTGGTGAAGATGTCGAGCTAAGTCAAATCACCGTCGAGGTGGAAGACATCGAGGATGTTGATGAGACCGCCCAGATTATTGAGACCCTACTCAAAAAGTTCCACGAGAAAGAAGACTATGCAGTAGTGGTTCCTCGCGAGCTGCTCCGTCAAGCGGAACGTACGCGAACGATGTTCAACGTCTTGCTAGTTGTGATTGCCGGGATTTCATTGCTGGTAGGTGGAATTGGAATCATGAACATCATGCTGGCGACAGTCACCGAGAGAACACGCGAGATTGGCGTACGACGGGCACTCGGGGCAACACGCACTGACATTATCGGGCAGTTCTTGATCGAAACAGTCGTACTGACCGCAAGCGGGGGGCTGGCAGGTGTCCTATTCGGTCTTTCGGTAGGACCGATTTTTCGTTTCGTGAAGAAAGCGGTAATGACGTTTTCACCCGATACGCTACCGCCGATCGTCCACGAGCTCGAGCCACGAATCGCACTTTGGTCAGTCCTTCTCTCGCTGGGAATTTCGCTTGGAGTTGGAGTGGCGTTCGGCGTCTATCCAGCTCGAAAAGCAGCTTACCTGGATCCGATCGAAGCGTTGCGGCACGAATAGAAACACATTTGGAGAAGTTCCCAGGTTTTGATGTCCACGATGCGTCTGATGAAGCGGTCACTCTTATTGCACACGGTCGGGTGTCGTTTAATTCAGCCTGGTTTCTCCAAACAAGGTACGAGTAGCGGCATCCGGCCTCCTTCCTCAAAACAGTCACAACCCCCGAGTGTGCGTTTGGAAAACCGTCCCTTATGATTCGCGCGCAACAAGCCGACCAGCCTAACGCGGAGAGCTTTGCTTTTCGCGTTCAGGACCTGCGCAGAACGTACTTCATGAAGGGGGAGACGGTTCATGCACTGCGCGGCGTGACGTTTGACGTGCTTGTTGGTGAGTACATCGCCATCATGGGGCCGTCAGGCTCTGGCAAGAGTACGCTACTCAATGTTCTGGGATGTCTTGATCGCCCAACCAGTGGCAGTTACCTGCTCGCGGGCGATGACGTCGCACAGATCAACGACTACCAGCTCTCTCGGATACGTGGCCGACGAATCGGGTTTGTATTTCAGTCTTACAATCTGCTGCAACAACTCAACGTTCTGGAAAACATCAAAGTTCCGTTGCAATACCAAGGCTTGATCGGCAAAGACGCAAATGCGAAGTGTCGCGAGTTAGCAGAGATGGTGGGGCTCGGCTCTCGACTGTATCACCGGCCGACGGAACTGTCTGGTGGTCAACAGCAGCGTGTCGCAATCGCACGCAGTCTAGTGAACGACCCCTATTTCATACTTGCCGACGAAGCGACTGGTAATCTCGACTCCAAGACGACCGACGAAGTGCTTGAGTTGTTTGAATCGCTCAACGCGAACGGAAAAACCATCGTGATGATCACTCACGAAGATGAGGTCGCCGAACGAGCCAAACGCGTCATCCGATTGCGAGATGGTGTGATCGAGTCGGATGAGCTCAATGCCTAGCGGAAGTGATCAAGGACTTTCGGAGGGCTCCGACATGAGCAAGCTTTTTCTCGCAAAGTAACTCAGGAGTAAAATGGATCATTCTTCGAAAGATGTCGCAGCCAAGATGAATCCAGCCAAACTGGCGATCGCATTTCTCTTCGTTTCAGTACTCGCTTTCGATAAAGCTCTTGCCGACGCTACTACCGATAGGCCGAATGTCCTGTTTATCGCCGTCGACGATCTGAACGACTGGGTCGGCTGTCTCGGTGGACATCCACAGGCGAAGACTCCCAATATTGACAAGCTGGCGAGCAAGGGTGTTCTTTTCGAGCAGGCCCATTGCGCGGCTCCGCTCTGCAGCCCGTCGCGTACCGCGATCATGACGGGTCTAAGGCCCTCTACGACCGGTATCTACGGCAATCTGAACTGGTTTCGCGACATGCCGGAGTACAAGGACTGGGTGACGCTGCCACAATACTTCCGCCAACATGGCTATCTCGCATGGGGCGGCGGCAAACGTCATCACCAGGCGCATGGCAAATTCTCCGATGCCGCGGCGTGGGATCATGTCTATTCCACGCGCACAGGCGCCATTCCGGCTCCCCAACGCGAACGCTACAAACACGGTCTCCGACCGAAGTTCGAATCCAACCCCATCCTCGCCCGCCTCATCGACTGGGGACCGACCGAGCACGCGATCGAAGCCAATCCTGATTGGAAGACCGCGGAAGGTGCCGCTCAGTTCCTCGGGCGAGATCACGATAAACCCTTTTTCCTCGGCTGTGGCATCTACCTCCCTCATCTTCCCTGGTATGCCCCGAAGAAATTCTTCGACATGCATCCACTCAAAGAAATCGAACTTCCGCCATGTAAGGCAGACGATTTCGACGACATACCCGCCATTGGTCGGCGGATGGGCGAACGCCACATCAAGCACATTCGTGAGAGCGGCAAATGGAAGGAAGCTGTCCAGGGTTGCCTCGCAGCTGACTCATTCGCTGATGCCTGCGTCGGTCATGTGCTCGACGCATTGGAGAACAGTCGTTATCGCGACAACACCATCGTTGTCCTTTGGGGCGATCACGGCTACGACGTCGGCGAAAAGAAAATCGCGAAGTCCGCGCTCTGGGAACAGACGACACGCACACCGCTGATTATCTACGCGCCGGGCAAGTTGCCATCCGGTACTCCAGCCAGTGGAACGATATGCAAGAGTCCGGTCAGCCTCGTCGACCTCTATCCAACGTTGCTCGAGTTATGCGGCCTTCCAGCACGAGAAGACCTCGACGGACGAAGCTTCGCACCGCTGGTCAAAGATCCGAACAACGACTGGCCGTATCCCGCCGTCATCACACACTCGCCACATTGGTACGGCCCTTGTCACGCGGTTCGCTCACGCGACTTTCATTACATCCACTACAGCGACGGTGGAGAGGAACTTTACGACGTCAAAGCCGATCCACTTCAGCGGAATAACCTCGCCAATGACCCGGCGCACGCCCAGACCAGGGCGGAATTGCAAGAATGGCTCCCCAAGAACAACTCGCCGCACTTTGGCGTCCCCAAACGGAAATAGCATGAAACCCATCCTCCCATTGTTATTCTTCCTATTGCTGGTTTGTCCCGGTTTTGCCAATGGCGGACGACCGAATGTCGTCACGCTCTTCGTCGACGATCTCGGTTACCGAGACATCGGTTGCTACGGCGGTCCCGTTAAGACTCCGGTCCTCGACAAGTTGGCCGCCGGTGGCGTGCGTTTCAACGACTTTCACTCGGGAGCTCCTACCTGCTCCCCCTCGCGCGCCACTCTGCTGACGGGGCGCAACCACCATCGCACCGGAGTCTACTCCGTCCTTGACGAGCGTTTTCACCGGATGCACCTCCTGGAGAGCGAAACGACGATCGCTGAAGTGCTTAAAGAAAACGGTTACGCCACCGCCCACTTTGGTAAGTGGCACCTTGGCATGCCGGTCCAGAATCGCGAGAACCCCACTCCGGCCGACCACGGCTTTGACTACTGGTTCGGCGTCGTCAACGGTCCGGGAAAGAGTCACAAGGACCCGACCAACTTTATCCGCAATGGCAAACGCGTGGGGCCAATGAAAGGCTATTCCTGCCAAATCGTCGTCGACGAAGCCCTCACCTGGATCGATCAAGAGCGCGATGAAGACGAACCATTCTTCCTTAATCTCTGGTTCAATGAACCCCACGACCCGATCGCGGCGCCCGACGAGATCGTATCGCAGTATGGTGGGCTCAACGAACGAGAAGCAATCTACAATGGCACGATTGACAATACGGATCGGGCCATCGGACGCCTCATCGCAAAGCTCGAAAAACTCGGCGAGCTCGACAGCACCATCATCATCTACGCTTCCGATAACGGCAGTTACCTGCACGAACGAAACGGTGAACTGCGAGACAAGAAAGGGTCACTGTTCGAAGGCGGGCACCGCGTTCCCGGCATCTTCTATTGGAAAGACGGGATTCCTGGCGGTCGCGTCGAGAAAGAACCGGCCGGAGTCGTTGATCTTCTTCCGACTCTATGCGGGTTGATCGGCATCGACAAACCAGAGGGCGTGCATCTCGACGGTTCCGACCTCGCGCCTCTGCTCACCGAAACGGCAACCTTCACCCGGCATCAGCCGCTCTTCTGGATGGTTGGCGCGAACATGGTTCTGCGTTTGGGGGACCACACGCTCTTCGCCTCCGGCACTGCGCAATCGCCAATCGACTTCAAGACCGCCAATCGGCTTATGGAGCAAGTCAAAGAAGTCCTTGGCGAAGATCTTGAGAAAGAGCTGGGCGGAATGGATCTTCGCTCTCGAATGTTCAACGGGAAATTCGCCAATCCCGAAGCCAATCGACTGAGGGATCAACACCGGAGATTGTTCTATTTCCAGGAGTCCTGGATCCCGGAGCTCAAAAAGAGCGGACTTGGTCCTGTCCAACTGTACGACCTCTCCAAGGATCTCGGTCAGAAAAACAACATTGTGAACCAGCACCCTGAACTCGCCGCCCGATTGAAAGAACAGGCGGCCGCCATCTACCAGAGTGTCATGGCCGATGCTCCCGAATGGCCCGCACCTGAGGAACTGGCCGCTTCGAAAAAAACTCAGGAGAATACATCTGCTCG
>JANSWS010000497.1 GCA_024743355.1 bacterium | reverse complement strand
CTCCGGCCGCTGGCCAATGCCGATCGCGGCGTTCGAACTGGAGAATCATAAGACTGACGATCGCGTGGCCTACTCGCTTTGGAAGTTGATGTGCGTTCAGACAAAACTGCGAGTGGTGTTTGCGTTTCGGCCTGATTGGGATGCAGGACGCGAGTCGGTTCGGTTGATTGGCCAAGATGTGATTCAAAGCCTGTCGATGCAACAGCTACACGACCTTGCTGGTGACACCGCAATGATTTTCGGCAATCGAGGAAGTGGAAGCCACTTTCCTGATGGATTCTTCAAGTGCTACCTGCTCGACAAAGAGCTCAAACAATTCACCAAAGCCTAATGGCAATACCTTCGAGATAGATCAATGGCAAAGTTAAAACCCTGGTATCAAGTCGTTACACCACGTGAGGATCTTCGCGACAACCGCGCTTTGGAAGCGTCGGAATTCGCGGTCAACCTGGGACACATCCACGATAAGCGTGAGGAAGTGCCCGAGGTTTATTCCAATCCGGCTCAGTTCTTTCAGCGAACATTGATCACTGGCAGCCTAAAGGAACTTGGTGCTCAGGTCATTCGTCGACTGAACGGGTTGACGACGGAGACGTCTGCCGTGTTCAACATGGCAACAAACTTCGGAGGTGGTAAAACTCACTCTCTGACAGCGTTATATCACTTGGCTACCGGCGGTACGGAAGCTGCAAAGTGGGATGGCGTACAAACGCTTCTTGATGCTGCCGAGGTGAAGGAAATCCCAAAGGCGGCGGTCGCTGTCTTCAACGGTAAGGACTTTGATTCGCTAACGGGAAGGCAGGCTGGTGACGGGCCGGTTCGTAAAACACCGTGGGGCGATATCGCGTGGCAGTTAGGCGGACAAGAGGCATTCGATGCACTGAGTGAGCACGAAAGCGAGTTTATCGAACCCAAGGGAGACGCGATCCGAAAGATGCTGCCGAAAGATCGGCCGGTATTGGTGCTGTTTGACGAAGTAATCAGCTACGTGAGCACCTACCGAAGCAAAGGCTACGGCAACCGTCTCTATAACTTCCTGGATTGCTTTGCCGAGGTAGCTCGCGGCGAATCGAATGTGGTCCTTGTTGTTTCGATTCCAGCATCGGAATTGGAGTACACATCGGAAGATGAAGCCGACGAGTCACGTTTCCAAAAAATGCTAGATCGGCTTGGCAAAGCGATCGTAATGTCGGCTGACCAGGAGATGGCTGACATAGTCCGCCGCCGGCTGTTTGATTGGGATGGTCTCAATCATGAAGCGAAACGGACGATCAAGGCTTACGCAGATTGGGCTGTCGAACACAGCAACGAATTGTCAGGCATTGATCGCGATAACGCTTACGAGCTGTTCAAGTCCACGTACCCGTTTCATCCATCGGTGCTACGTTTATTCGAGGGGAAGTGGCAGAGCATTCCAAAGTTCCAACGGACGCGAGGCGCGCTGCGGTTGCTGGCCCAATGGGTAGCGCACAATTGCCAGCCGGCGAACTACAAGAACAGCGAAGAGCCGTTGATCACGCTGGGGCTGGCACCATTCGATAACCAGTGGTTTCGTTCGGCCCTGTTCGCCCAGATGGGCAACGATCGCTTGAATGTGCCAATCTTGACAGATATTTGGAAGCAAGGCGGTTCGGCTCACAGTGCTGTGTTGGACAAGGAAGCGCCGGCGGCGATCAAGAACGCACAGCTACATCGCAAAGTCGCTGCAACGATCTTCTTTGAATCAACCGGCGGGATGAGTAGCGAAAAGGCCGAGGCGACAGTCTCAGAGATACGCACCAACGTTTGCGGTCCCGATGTTCATACAGCGGATATCGAAACGGTGCTCGAAGGTTTGGCGGGAACTTGCTTTTACCTGCAATGGGAACGTGACCGTTATCGATTCGGTTTGTCACCTAACTTAAATCAGGTTTTGGTGACGCGTCGGGGCGGTGTAACGCCGCCAGCGAAGGACGAACGCATTCGCGAACGAACGAAGGAAGTTTTCGGGAAGAACTCTTCGCCCGACACAAAAATGATTGAGCGAGAGTATTTTCCGGACAAGACGGCGGCGGTTCGTGAAGTTCCGAAGCTGACATTGGTGGTGCTCGGTATCGACCAGCCCGCAGGCGATCGCAAGACGCTGAAGATGATCGAGAGCATCATAAGGGACTGTGGTTCCAAAGGTCGAACAATGAAGTCGGCCCTGATCTTTGCTGCTCCCGATCCCTCCGAGAACCTCAGCGACAAAGCGACCGAAGTGTTGGCATGGGAAGACGTCAACGACGACGAAGAGACCAAAAAGCGGATTGACGATAGCCAAAAAGAGGTTTTGAGACGCAGCTTAAAGAGTGCACGCGAGCAATTAGACGAGGCGGTCTTTCGAGCATACCGACACATTTATCTGCTGGGTAAAGACAACACGCTGATGCACATCGACTTGGGCAATATAACATCAAGTTCCGCCGGCTGTTTGGTCGAGGCGTACCTGACACGACTAGGCACTGACGAAGGTAAGGACATCGTATCGAAGTCCATCGCCGCGCGCAAGTTACCGAGCTACTGGCCATCGTCAAAAGTCGAATGGTCGACGAAGGCGGTCCGCGACGCGTTTTACTCATCACCGTTGTTGCCTCGCTTGATCAGTCCCGACGCTATCAAGCGTGCGATCGCTGATGGAATCTCGGCCGGAATAATCGACTATGCAATAAAGAACGCGGGCGGCAAACTCGAATTGCGAAAACCGAACGCAACGCTGCTGGACACCGACATCGAGATATCCGATGACGTCTTCATCCTGAAGGAAGAGGACGCCAAAAAGCTGCGTGAGCCTCCGGTCCTGACTGAGCTGCGGATGAATCGCACATCGGTGACTCTGAAGCCAGGAGACCAAGCGACCTTCAAGTGCGAAGGATTTGATCAATACGAATCGTCGATCGAAACGGGTGACATCGAATGGTCGGCTCAAGGCGGCACAATCGACCTGTCGGGCCTATTTACCGCGGGAGAGAACACCGGCGAGTTTGAGGTGACGGCGAAAGCAAGCACCGTAGAGGCGACCGCTGACGTCCACATCAAAAAAGAAGGTGACGGACCCAAGCCGCCTCCGCCGCCTCCCGGAAAGAAGACGGTCCGATGGTCAGGTACTGTGCCGCCCCAGAAGTGGATGAATTTCTACACGAAAATCCTCAGCAAGATTGCGGCGAACCAGGATTTAGTCTTGAAGGTCACCTTCGAGCTCCCCGCCGAGAAAGAGCAAGCCGACCAAACCGCCGACGACGCCAAAACCGGACTGATGGAACTTGGCCTCAACGATGACGTCGAGGTGAAGTGATGAAGTTGGTAAATATCGAAAACCTGTGACAAAACTTGTCAAAATGAACGGGTGAACCTATTTGAGCTCGGTCAGTCTCTATCATCCGCCAATGTTGCAGAAACCCCGCTTCTTGTTTTCCCCTGCGGATCGTGTCTCATAAGCTCGGTGCATGAAAGCAACACGTGCAGTGCCTACCCGAAGAGCAGTTCCGGACGCGGAGACGAAACCGAGAAGACGAAGCGACACCAGATTGCGGAACGCCTCGCAGCCAACACGGACCATCTGTTGCTGCTCACGGCGGCACCGTATCACGGCGATGACGACCGGTTCTCCCATTTCATTCGCCTGATCGTTGGAGACCTCTTTCCGGAGCCGTCCCGCGTTGGCAACCGCGCTAATGAGATTCGCCAGGACATTCTGTATAATGTGGGTGGTAGGTCACTCGAGGGAATCATGAATGAGCGGTTCTGGGAGCTGCAAAACCGTGGAGAGATCGTGACGATTCGAGAGGGGAGGGCTGTACGGGTTCCTCATAGCGCCCTCGTCGAATACTTGGAAAGAAAATTGATCTCGAAGTAAACAATCGGCGACTGTCGGCTTGAGTTTTAACCAGTCGTGCCGATAACATGAAAGGCTGTCACAGCTAGGACCGTACATCCGAAGACCGGGCATCTCGACCGGCTGCTGTGGCTTTTCAATTCGAGAGCAAACTACGAGAGGTTTGTAATCATGGCTTCCGTCTACAAGACCGCGCGAAGCAAGTTCTACCAGATCGAGTGGTACGACCACACAGGCAAGCGGCGAACCAAAAGCAGCAAAACCACCGACTATCAAGCTGCGGTAAGAATCGCAAATAACCACCAAGCAGCGGCAGCTTTGCGGCGTGAGGGCGTGATTGACGCGAGAGCCGACTCCATCGCCCAGCATGGCCAAAGGGCGATCTCGGAGCAGCTTGACGCATTTGCCGCACACCAAAGGCAAAAGTCAGGCGTCCAGCATGTCGCCGAAACTCGCAAGTTCATCGATTGGATTGCCGAGCACAATGGCTGGCGGACCCTGCGAGACATCGACGCCGACGGTGTAAACATTTACTGCCAAAGCCGACTCGATGACGGCAGATCCGCTCGTACCGTGGGCTCCTACGTTACCGCGATCAAAACCTTTACGCGGTGGTGCGTGAAAACCGGCAGGTTAGCTGCGGACCCATTAGCCACGGTGAGCAAGCCGAATCCAGAATCAGACCGACGAGTCCACCGACGGGCACTTGACCACGACGAATGGCGATGGATTGACGCCATGACCCGCCAAAGCGGCGAAGCCTGGGGAATGACGGGCCAAGAAAGAGCCATGCTCTACGCTTTGGCCATCCAGACCGGTTTGAGGTCGCGTGAAATCGAAGCTCTGACCCGGGGCAAACTGAATCTGACAGCCAGCCCGCCCTTTGTAGTGGCCAAGACCGGGACGACCAAGAATAAGAAACAGGCCCGGCAGTACATTCAGCCGGAGCTTGCGGCGGAGCTGCGGGAGTACGTGGCTACGAAAACCGGCAGAGCCACGGTTTTCCACCTGCCGCCCAGGGAGAACCGGGCCGAAATGCTGCGGGAGGACGCGGCTAGGGCCCGGGCAGCATGGCTGGAATCCATCGAGGACACGCAAGAGCGGCTCGAAGCCTCTGAGAGCGATTTTCTCGCATCTGAGACGGTAGACAAGGAAATACTCGACTTTCACTGTCTGCGTCACACCTGCGCAACGTGGCTGATCCAGAGCGGGGCCGACATCAAGACCGTGCAATCTGTCCTGCGACATTCTGACATCAAATTGACCTTGG
>JANSWS010000047.1 GCA_024743355.1 bacterium | reverse complement strand
GACCAAAGGACGCTGGCCGAAAAAGACTGTCTCGAGTCACGGCAGCTGACCGGTGTGCGTCTGTCTTGCCAGGTATTGTGTGATCAGGATATGACGGTCCGTGCGATCAGTCGACTGGAAGGCAGCGGCAGGGCAGATGCGGGTAGCCCGGTCTCCCCGGAATTAGAGCCGACCCCCGTGCACTGGGTCTCTTGAGCTTGGCTGACTAAGAACCGATCCGAGAAGCGAACAGAACCGCTGCTGAAGCCGACCGGCTGATAAAATCAGCCGTGCACATATTAGCCGCTGGGCATTAGCCCCGGTTTTCGAGGGTGTAATCGGTGTGCAATGCCGAACTTCCCAACGCCAAGGCATCTCACGCCGTTCGGAGCGACGCATCGCTACGGGTGAAATGCCACGAGTTGAACGGGATTCAAGTCGGAAACTAACCTGCGATTACGTCCAACGCAGTAGAACCGCGGCTAACGCCGACCGGCTGATAAAATCAGCCTACTCTTAGTAGCTCCTGGGCATTAGCCCCGGTTTTCGGATGGGTTCTAAACGCTCGCAGCCCGTTTTGATAGCAAAACTTGAGCACGCGTTGCCGTAGACATGGGCGCCGACAGCTCTGTAATCTCCCTCTGTTTCTAAGGACTAAGATCAGGGGTTCGGGCTGCGCGGCGCGATGGTGGGGCAACATGAGAGACGAATACACGAATCCACAAGCCGACTCTTGTGTCGGCTTGCCTTTGTGTTTTTCGGCGGCTTGCCCGTGGTATTCTGTCTGGGGTTGAGCTGCCTGAAGCCAATGCCCTTCTACCATGCCTGGCGAGTGAAGCACTGGAACTCCCAGCTATCCGAGCTGCTCTCGTTCGATGTTCAGGCAAGCCGCGTCGATGAATTGGCTCCGGGGCGTTTCGTGCTGCATCAGGTCGAATTGCGGCATCCTGAGAGCAAGGAATTCTTCGCCAAAGCCACTCGAATTGACGTCGATCGTTTTCGAAAACAGTGGATTGTTCGCATTCGCGAGCCGGTCGTAGATGGCTCCATGCTGGCCGCCAGTTGGCAGGTGTTTCATGACGCGTTTTTATGCTTGCCCCGTGTGGATTCGATTGAAACGCACGTGCATTTCGATGCCTTGAAAATCCAGGCAGTCTCACGCGTTCACGCGTTGCAGAATCTGTCCCTAAAATTCGCTACGCGTCATGAAGCTAGCTATTTTTGGGTGGATTTCGATCCGCAGGTTGTGGATGAGGATTCAGCGCAACTGCCCGCGGATGAGGATCCGCAAGTTGAACCACAACCCGTAAGAATTTCCGTGGTGCGGATTCACCGAAAAGGTGAGCAGGCAACGCATCTGCGGCTGGCAACCCAGCAAAGCCCCCTGCCCTGCTCGCTCATTCAGCTGTTTTGGCCGTCGGTGTCTGTTTTGGGAGAGGCCGCCCAACTGCTCGGCGGCTTGGATTTGGAAATTCAGCAGACGGGGCAGCAGTGGCGGGCCGTAGTCGGCGGTCGGCAGGAACCGAGTTCAGCGGAATCCGATCCGGGATTGGTTTTCTTGGACGTCGATTTCGAGTCCCTGTGTTGGAACGCTCCCGCTGACTTGACGGGAAAGGGGTGGCTCAAGATTGATCGTGCCGTCGTTACCAATCGGCGCGTCGAGTTTCTGCGTGGCGCGGCAGAGATTGGTTCCGGTAGAGTCAACACGCATATGTTGCAGCGGGCCAATCGACGCTTGGGGGTTGCTCTAGCTCCTGAGTTACTCGGTCCCGCTACGCCTGACACCGCCTTTCTCGGCGCCTACTTTGCCTTCTGGGTCGATGCGGCGACTGGCACCCTGGATTTGGAGAGCGTATTCCAGGGATCGGGAGGAACCATCGCCATGCGGAATCGTACCTCGGGAAGAGTTCCCCTCGAGCAATTGATCTCGGTGTTAGAACGCAATGGTTTTGGAGTCGAGCCCAACGCCATACCCAACTCGCGGTTATCTCGCTTGGCTCTGCGTTGGTTATCGCTGGATGGGCAAATTATCGACGCTGGCAAACGCACTGCTGCGTTGAACGATCCTCCGCATTGAGAAGCCGCATTGAAAGTCGGTAAGGTTCGCTCGATCCATAACGGTTGCCTTTCGCTCTCGCGAAGCTTGCGCAATAACGCTACTTTCGCGGGAGCGATAGGCGACTATCAGGCACTTTAGGATCGAACGTTGCTAAGGCAGGCGGCGGGCAAAGGCTGGTGGCCGAAGCCGCGCCAGAGGCTTGGGACGGAGCAATTCTGCGTCTACTAGCGGGTTTCACAGCCGGCAATAACGTCTTCTATTTCGGAAGCTTTTTCGAACAGACGAACATGCGTGTGCGGGCTGCTCGAGCCACGCGTCACGCTCATCAGATTTGTCAGGCGTTTGCCTGCCATGGGACGTTCCGCCAAGTTGCGTATCAAGACGGCGGCCACATTGCGGGGAAAACGCTTCGCCAGGAAGGTGTAGATTTCCGGATCCTTTTCGCCGCTGTCGCCGACCAAGACGAAGCGTCGCTCCGGCAATCGGTTCAGAATGTTGGCGATGATCCCGACTTTGGTGTTTCGCCTGACCATACGAAAGCGTTTAAACATCTGATCTCGGACGCGAAAATACCGCAAGTGCATGCTGCCCGGCGGAAAGTTGGAGGCCATGCAGAGTTCTGCCAGGGGTTCGTAGAGTTGCCATGGACTGCTGGATACGTAGTGGAAATCGCAGCCCGCCGCACTCCAACTTTGATACAACTCGGCCATGCCGTCGACCAGCGCAAAGGGACGCAAGAAGGTATTGGCCAGCATCTCCGTCCGGGATGTTGCTACGGTGTTCTTGATGGTGTCATCAATGTCGCTGATGACGCTCAACCCCTGGGGAGGCGTAAAATGGATGATCCCACTGGAGGCTGCGATGGTACCCGTGGAGTCCACTGAGCGACGCAGGCGCATGGGGATAGCCGCAGCCTTCCTGTCGGCGAGCGCCTCGCGGGCGACGGCTTCGGGCAATTTCAGCGAACCGTAGAAAGTACCGTTGCGACGCGTTCGCCGTCTCAAGCGAAAGTGCTGATTGCCCACCTGCAAAACAATCCTTCGCCGTCTGCCAGGAGCTGCCAGAAAACCGTCGATGCGTTGTTGGAAGGTTTCGCTGGCAAATTCCTCCGGTGATGCCTTCATGGCATGTTTCAGACCATGCAGCAAAATCCGCGTACTGATCGGCACTTTACCGTCGATAAACACGCGTCCATGCACAAATGCTCGACAACACCCTTTACGCGCGTCGTAATAGCCGAGCGATGGAAACAGTGTTGCCTGATGATCTGGTTTTAAGTCGGAATACGATTCCCTGAGCTGCTTCACACACGTAGCTCCTGGTCGCGATCGCCTGGTTTTGAGGACTTGTCGAATGGGTGACTTGCCTATTGCGTTTCTGCAGATTGTAAGCCGCTGCTTCTCCGCCGCTGCTCGAAAAGCCATTGGTAGAGGGCTTCATTTTGGTAAGTTTCGGTCCAGCTGTCGTGCCCCACTCCGGGATATTCAGTGTATTTGGGCGTGCCTGCGGCTGATTGCAAAGCTTGAATCATGCTACGCGAGTATTCGACAGGGACGGACGTATCTTGGTCGCCATGAAAGCACCAGACGGGTACATGCGAAAAGCGGCTGGCGGTCTTGGTATCTCCCCCGCCGCAAATCGGAACCGCAGCGGCGAAGAACTCCGGCCATCTGGCGAGAGCATCCCAGCTTCCATAGCCCCCCATCGATAGGCCGGTAAGGTAAACCCGGTTCTTGTCGATTGCGGAGTCGTCGAGCATGGCTTGTACGAGTTCCATCAGCAATCGCAGTTGAGGACTCGGTTCGTCCAGCATCTGAATGCCCTCATCCCGCTTCTCGTAATTGGCCCACTTCATTCCCGCAGGACACTGAGGAGCTAACACGTAGCAGGGGAATTGCTGACGTCGTTCCGGCTGGCAAAACTCGACCGCGCCATGTTTTAACTGGGCTCGGTTATCCTCACCACGTTCTCCGGAGCCGTGCAGGAATATTACCAATGGATAGCGTTCGGCGGGGTCGAATTCCACCGGCTTGAGCAAGCGGTAACGCAAGACGTTTCCGTCCTGGTCGGCGTATTCCCGCGCTTCAAAGAGTGTGCTGGGATCCAGCTCGGGTTCCAAAGGAACGGATTCGTCCGCCCAGCTTGGAATGCCGCATATCAGCAGCAGCCAGATGCATTGAAGTTGTTTCACCATGCGGTAGGGTTCCGATGTGCAAGCAACAAGATCGGGAAATTCTTGGGAACTCGTCCCCTGCTAACCTTCGGTCATCTCGCGGGCATGGTAACTGGAGCGAACGAAGGGTCCGCTAGCGACTTTCTCAAATCCCATCGACTTGGCGATGTCCCTGAGTTCATTGAATTCGGTCGGCGGTACGTATCTTTGTACCGACAAATACTTCGGCCCAGGTTGCAAATACTGGCCGAGTGTCAGGAAATCACAGGCGTGCTCGCGCAGATCAGCCAGGCATTGCAACAATTCGTCACGAGTCTCACCCAGGCCCAGCATCAGACCACTCTTGGTGCGAATGCTTGGATTACGCCGCTTTACATGCGCCAGCAACTCGAGGGTCCAGTTGTAGTCGCTCTTGGGCCCCCGAACCTTGCGGTACAAGCGTGGCACAGTTTCCATGTTGTGGTTGAAAACCTCGGGAGCCGCATCTATCACACGATCGAGCCCATGACGGTGACGCACAAAGTCGGGAGTCAAGACTTCGACGGCTGCTTGGGTTCGATTGCGGACAGCCAGCACGCAGCGATAAAAATGCTCGCCGCCTCCATCGGGTAAATCATCCCGCGTGACGGAGGTGATGACTACGTGTTTCAAGCCCAGCCGCCACGCTGCTTCGGCCACGCGTTCCGGCTCGTCCGCTTCCAATTCTTCAGGCTTTCCGCGTGATACGGCACAAAATCCACAGGGACGCGTGCAGACATTACCCAGGATCATGAAGGTGGCGGTTTTCTGCGAGTAGCACTCCATCCGATTGGGGCATTTCGCATTGTCGCACACCGTCTCCAGACGAAGTTCTTCCAACAAGCCGGCCGTAAAGTGGTTGAAGTTCCCCCGCGGTAGGTCACGACGAAGCCACTCAGGCAAGCGTTTCGAGGGCGTAAAGCTCAACGGGGGTTCGGAGCCACCACAACTCAAATCGGACGGTGGCCCATCAATCACGGGAAGTTCAGAACTCATTGAATTTAATAGCTTCTCCAAACTGTCGGTAATCGTCCTGCAGGGACGCTAAATTGTAGTCCAAGGCCCTCTGGCTGGGCAGGTCCAGATTTTTGGCTCGAATCGCAACAGAGCCACAGGCCGAGGAGCCCGAGCCCATCAAGATCATGCGGAACACTTCAACGGCTTGGAAACTGGCATCCGGCCACGCACAAGGTCGGAAAATGACGGCAAACAGCAACAAACCGGCCTGCGGTAACCCGTTTCTAACCCCGACCCGTGTCTAATACCCTTCCCAGGTCACAATCGTAGACGCAGGCTGATTTGCTAGGTGGAAGCCCGGCAATCAGTTGAATTGCGGCGGCAAATGAACACAATCGTCCAACAATCCGTAAACATCCCACGTAGCTAGAGGCGGGTGTGAGTAACAAAAATAGCAAGCCAACTCGACCTAAGCCGGTAAAAGCCAAATCCTCAGGCTCAACCGGCACCGGAAAGGGGAAGTTAACCAAATCCGCTCAGGCCACGTCGGGTGGAAAAAAGTCTAGTTCCCCGGCGGGGAAGATGATTTCCGATAACCGCAAGGCGCGGCACCAATACGAAGTCCTGGATACGCTGGAATGCGGAGTTATTCTGCGCGGCAGTGAGGTCAAGAGTCTGCGTTCTGGGAAGTGTCAGTTGGACGAGGCTTACGGCAGAGTCCAGGGCGACAGACTGTGGCTGGTAGGCTGCAATATTGCGGAGTATCCCCAAGCCACGTTTTGGAATCACGAACCAAAACGCCCACGCGAATTATTGGTTCACAAGCGAGAGATGCGAAAATGGATTGGCAAGGCCAAGGAGAAGGGGCTAACTCTGGTGCCGCTGCGGATGTATTTCAACGAGCGTGGAGTGGTCAAATGTGAAATGGCACTCTGCCGAGGGCTCAAGTTGCATGACAAACGTGACCAAATGAAAAAGGCAACCGCGAAACGCGACATGGACCGCGCGATGCGGCGTGGGCGGTAAGCGGATCGCTCGGCGAGACGCAGAAAATGATTTTCACACGTGTCGGGAAGCGGCGGACCGAATTGGGAGTAGTCCGCATCCAATGAACCCGACTTCACAGACAAGATCAATCAAGCTGCACGTAAAAGGAATTTTCGCATCCGATGTTGAAAATCACGGACCTTAAGAAGTCGTTTGCATTGCCAGACAGGTCGCGGCTGCCGATTCTGGATGTTCCCGAATTGCAGGTGGGCAACGGAGAACAAGTTGTTTTGATTGGAGAGAGCGGCGGAGGCAAGACAACCTTGCTGAACTGCATCTCGGGAATCATGGTGCCTGACTCGGGACAGATTGAGATCGATGGGATTTCGATTGGGAAGCTCAGTGAAGCTGGACGCGACCGAGTCCGCGCAGCAAAAATTGGTTTCGTCTTTCAGACCTTCAATCTCCTGCCGGGCTTTACCGCGTTGGAGAATGTTCGCTTGGGCATGACGTTCGCAAACGGCAAGCACGATCGGGATCGGGCGGTCGATTTGCTCTCGCGGGTCGGTCTCCAGGAACGCATGCATCACAAGCCGGCTGCCTTGTCAGTCGGTCAGCAGCAACGCGTGGCTGTGGCTCGGGCGCTCGCCAATCGGCCGACTCTGCTATTGGCCGATGAACCAACAGCCAACATCGATCCGAGCAACCAACAGAAAATTATCGATCTAATTCGCAACTGTTGCGCCGAGGAGAACGTCGCGATTTTAATGGTCACACATTCGATGCACGTCGCGGAACAATTTGATCGCGTGGAGAAGCTTGAGGCGATCAATCGAGTCGTTGCTTCTCCTTCTTCGACCGCCTAGCTAACTCTGTGATTGAGGCGGAACCGCAAAACATTGCCCGTAGAATGGAATTGAATCATGAACTTGTTTCATATTGCCTGGCGAAATATTCAGCAAAGAGGTCTCGCCTCGGTGCTGACCATGCTTAGCATGGCGCTGGGAGTGGCCTTAGTGGTTTTGGTGCTAAGCATCGGCTGGGTGGTTTCCGAGTCATTTTCACGGAACAGCAATGTTGGCTACAACTTGATCGTGGGTGCCAAGGGCGGAGCCTTGCAGCTGACTCTCAATACGGTGTTCTATCTCAGCAAGCCGATTGAAGTCTTGCCTTATGAGGATTATCTGGAGTTTCTGCCTGGGAATGGACGTGCGGAGGAAATTCAAAAGATCGGCGGCCGCATCGCTGAGCCGGAACGCAAGGGTCTTTACAGTCTGTACATGGGAGACGGATTTGCGATTCCAGTGTGCCTGGGAGACTACTTCGGGCGTTTTCGGGTTGTCGGAACCAAGCCCGAGTTTTTTGAGTTATTGCGTTACGGGGAAAGCGGAGAGTTCGAATATGAGTTCGCACAGGGGCGCAATTTCCAGGAGTACTCGGAGGAAAACGGCTACTTTGAGGCGGTAGTTGGGCATCAGGTTGCGAGAGCCATGCAGGTCGGAGTGGGTGATAGCTTTCAAACCACCCACGGGGATCCAGAGGGAGATGGACATGGGCAGCCCTTCAAGATTGTGGGCATCCTGGCTCCCACAGGCACTCCCAATGATCGCGCGGCCTTTATTAATCTGGAAGGCTTCTATCTGATGGAAGGGCACGCGCGAGCCTTTGAAGATCTGACCAATCCGGACGAGTTGAAGGAGGATGTGGATCGCGTGGTCAAGCAGCAGCCGTCCCGACTGCCATTGGAAAAACGCGATGTGACCGCGGTACTCGTACGGCCTGGAAGTGGCTTGTTTGCCATGCAGATGCAACAGGCCATTAAGAAGCGTCCCAACGCCCAGGCGGCTTCGCCTATCGAAGAAATCGGCAATCTGTTTTCCAACTTCGTCGATCCCGTCAAATACGCGCTACTAGCGCTCACCGCGGTTGTGTGTGTGGTCAGCGCGGTGAGTATCCTGGTCAGCATCTACAACTCGATGAATGAGCGCAAGCGGGACATCGCTGTCATGCGGGCTCTCGGGGCGCGGAGAGATGTTGTGTTGATAGTCATTCTGTTGGAGTCCGTCCTAATCGCGCTCGGAGGCGGTTTTCTAGGCTGGTTGGTGGGCCACGGAGTCGGCACGGCCTGCAGTTCTCTGGTGGAAGATCGGACGGGCATCCAGATCGGATTTTTCACGATGACGCTTTACGAATGGTATATCATCCCGGGGCTCATGCTTCTGGCCGTTCTAGCTGGTATCATTCCCGCAATTGTTGCCTATCAGACCAATGTCTCAGACGGGTTGTCGGGTTAGTCAGGCTGCTGCTCCCCTGCGGCCGCAAGCGACCTTTTCCTACATGGGGCTATGACTCCGCGGTCAGGCTGTTTTCGTGTAGGGACCGTATCTCGCTGAGGTCTTTGTCCGGAAAGCCTGTTTTGCGGAATGCTCGGTGCCATGGACACGAACCATCGGCGAGACGAAAAAGTTCGTCGTTACACAGCGGCATTTTCGCGCTGGGGACAGGAAACCCGTGATTGGCTCGGTCGCTATCCCCTGCTGGTCATCGCAATTCTCTTAATTGCCGGTGGCAAGATCGGCAACCGACTTCTCCCAGCCAATCTATTTGTCGGAAGCTCGCTGCTCGTCCTGGGCAGCTGTTTGGCGCTGCTTTCACTGGGGATCTATCTGCGTCGATTACGCCGCGCGAACGCGCATCTTGAGCTCCTAGATATTGCATGCTTGGCGTTGGCTGTCTTCGTGGCCGGCTGCTACAACGGTTGGCTGGCTCAGCCGCAGGAACTGGATGAATTATCGTCCATGGCTGAGCGGGCCAAACAGCCCATCGCCGTTCGCCTGACCCTCTGTTCGGCAGCGGTATGGATGCCGAACCCTCAGCACCGGGAGCAAGACCCGGGCAGTGAAGCCTGGAGTACCCAGTGGACAGTCCGCTGCACTGCCTACCGAGATCGTCAGCGGTGGGTGCCAGTCAACACGTCTTCCACACTGCGGGTTGCCAGCCGAGTGGAGCATCTGTTACCGGGCGACGAGTTGGAGGTGCATGGGAGTTTTCAAGCCATTTTGCCTCCCAGCAATCCTGGCGGCTATGACTTTGCCGAGCGGAGCCGCCAAGAGGGAAGGTTCGTATGGTTTGCGGCCGACAGTCTGCAGCAGATCGAGGTTCTGGGGAGCAGTTGGCAGCAACCTTGGCAGAGACTCCGCGGCTACGCGGTGAGGTTTGTCGATCGTCAGTTGCACCGATGGGTCACGCATGGGCAGGCTCCGTTGGCTGCTGCCCTGGTATTCGGGCAGCGTCAACAAGTTGATTGGGAAGATCAGCAAGAACTCATGGCTACCGGTACGCTGCACATGCTGGCAATCAGCGGCATGCATGTTGAGATTGTGGCTGGCAGCGTGCTAATTGTTTGCTGGCTGTTAGGGGTTGGTGATTCCCTGCGGCTGGCCGTACTGCTGATGGTATGCGTACTCTACGCGGGGCTGGCGGACGGGAAGCCACCTGTGCTGCGGGCTGCCATCTTAGTTTTGGCATTTGAAATGGCTCGCTTTTGGGGGCGACCGGCGCGACTCAGTAACGCGCTGAGTTTAGCGGCAATTTTGCTGTTTCTGATCCGCGCGACCCATGTAGACAACGTTGGCGTGCATCTTTCTTTTCTGGCGGTGGCCACGATTGGTGTCTTTGTATTGCACGCTCCCAGGCTGTCGCGTGTCGCGTCCAAGCCGCTTGATCGCTTGCTGATGCAATCGTCGACCCCGTCCCAGCGGCTATTGAGATTGTGGGGCGTCTGGCTGGGTGGCATGCTACGGCTGAGCTTCTGGGTGTGGCTGATTACAAGTCCGCTGGTCTGGTTCCACTTTCATGTCATCGCTCCCATTGCCATTCCGCTCAACGTTCTGGTCTCTATTCCGCTTGGTTTCGCTTTGTTGAGTGGAGTGATTACGGGGGTGCTGGGTTGGTTGTCGCCTATCGGCTGGCTAGCCGGCTACGTTTGTGGCGAGTGTCTACATCTCATTCAGTGGTTAATCGAATCTGGCGCGAGGATTCCGGGAGGCCACCTGTGGTCGCCGGCGCCGCCCGTCTGGTGGATCTTGGCTTTTTATGTCCTGGTCACCATTTGGTTGTTGGCATTTCGGCATCGCCAGCGAATCACCTTGGCGGTGTTGCTGTGTGGCTGGATGTTGCTGGGAGTCGGCCTGCATGCCTTCGGGCCCAGAGGATGGACGGGGCTCGACTTCGCCGGTCGCTTGGAAAATCCGAAACCGCAACTGACAATTACTTTCCTTGATGTGGGGCACGGAACCAGTGTGCTGTTGGAGTTTCCCGATGGCCGAGTCTGGTTGTACGATGCAGGCCATTTGGGGGCAGCCGAACGAAGTCATCAGAGTATCGCAGCGGCTCTCTGGCATACGGAGACCTCGCGGATCGAGCGGATCATTCTCTCGCATGCCGATCGTGACCATTACAACGCGGTGCAAGGCTTGATGGATCGCTTTCAGGTCGCAAGCGTGGCCAGCACTCATGAGTTTTGGAGCAGCGATGATCGTGCTGTGCAACAACTCGTTGGAGACTTGAAAACGCGTCGAGTTAGACTGGACACATGGGCCGCGGGCAGCCAGGGTGAGGTGGCTGGAGTTCGCTGGAAAGTGCTGCATCCGCGTGAAGCACAAGCTTACGAGACTGATAATGCAAGCAGTCTGTGTTTACTGTTGGAACTGGGCGGACAACGCGTACTGTTACCCGGTGACTTGGAAGGCAGTGGATTAGGGAAATTGCTTGAGATGCCCGACCGCCCATGCCATGTTCTGATGGCTCCGCACCACGGAAGTCTGACACGCGATCCGACGCAGCTATTGCAGTGGTGCCGTCCTGACTACGTAGTAATCAGCGGCAATCACCAGGCAATGCGGGCCGAAGTCATGCAGCGGTTTGCTCCCTGGACCAAGCACCTGGCAATTACGTTTCGCGACGGTGCGGTGCAGTATCGCATTAACACCAACTTGGCCACGACGGCGTGGTATTGGGATCAAGATGATTGGAGATCACTCCGTTAGAGCATCTCTAGAAATGACTTAGGATCGAAAGTCGCCGATCGCGTGGCGATTGATGTGTTTTCAGGCCGAATCGCAACGATCGCCAAGCGATCGGCGACTATGTCAGCGGTGTTGCTCCATTTCCTCCAGGTGCAGCTTGAGCTGGTTTCGCGCGCGAGAGAGGCGGCTGCGGACGGTGCCGATGTTGATGCTGAGAATTTCGGCGATCTCCTCGTAGGCCAAGTCCTCCATCTCCCGCAATACGAGAATGGCTCGGTGTTCTTCGGAGAGTCGGCTGAGAGCCACATGCACGGAGGAAATCCGTTCTTCTCGCAATAACGGCTCATCGGGTGGCTCATGACCATCCTCCGGATCGGTGCCGGTAATCTCCCGGCTCTGCTCAATCGAGAGGTCTTTGCGTCGTCGTCGCTGTCGACTGAGGGCGTTATTGAAGGCAATCCGATAGAGCCAAGTAAAAAACTGGCTATTGCCTTGGAAGGTGTCCAGTTTAACGTAAGCCTGAACAAACGAGTCCTGAACGATATCCTCGGCTTCGTCGTGTGTGCCCACGACCTGGAACATCGCATTAAACAGGCGTCCCTGCAATCGCTCAACTAGTTCACCAAAGGAACTGCTTTTCCCGTTTAACGCTTCGCGGATTAGTTCTTCTTCGGCTTTCACTAAATCCGCTCGATTTTTATGAATTCGATCCCTTTGACTCCGCCTTGGGTCACCTGCCCCCGGGACCGTGTTTTGAGGAGGCTGGCAACCATTTCTATGTTGCGGACCAAAACGCGCAAAGTCAAATCGGCTGGGGAGGTTCCACGAAAAAACCGGGCGAAGTTCCCTACGCCCGGTTCAATTCTAAAATTTAATCGGCTCAGCCCTAGGTTTATGCCGTTTTGTTGGCCACTTACACCCTGAAATTGGGCCCGTCTCCCAATCCATGCCTTCCACCAGTCATCTCCCGTACGAAAAAGTCACTTACATCTTATCGAAAACGATTAGCCGCCTTGGCGTTAGCCGCGGTTCTCTTCGGTTTTCGGATAGGCTCTAGTTAAGTGCCGCCATCTGAGAAGCGTTGGACCCGTCCGTCGGCGAACTCCGCGGAGCAGCAAACGTTGGGTCCCCAAATGGCATCGGATTTTTGTACTGTGACGACTTTAGCGATTCAGCTTCGTAAGGCTTAGTCAGCTCCGATTGTTTGCCTGCACCCGGTCTTCGACTTCGTCTTTAGAATCCCAGGCTGAGGCGTACACGCGGGCTGCTGCGAGGCACTACATAGGGAGCGTAACCATAGCGGTAGCTGCTGTAGCCTCTTGTGGAATACGGATAAAACGGGGCGTTGTAGTAGTGGCTCCGCGTGACCGAGATTCCCGGGGAGTAAACCCCGATTCCTGGGCGATATGCGGCGCGACCATAGTACAGGTCATACGGAAGCCTGTGGCTCGCGTAAGGAACTGGGTAATGCCGTCCGGGGTGACCATAGCAATCGGCTCGGGAGCCAACCGAAACATAGCCAACACCAAACTGGGCCTGTGCGGATTCCGCAGGAATCAAAGCCCAGCAAGCTGCCAACGCTACCAGCGAGGATAGCAACCATCGATTTTTCATTGAGCTACCTTTGAAAAAGAACCTCGTCCTTAGGCTTCTACCTGAAGCCTGCTGGTCGAGAATTCCGTATCAAAGGGCATGCCAATGGATATTTCCGCCCGATTTGAGAGCGTTCGATCAATAACTGTCGCCTTTCGCGCCGAGAAAACTGCGAGAAAACGATACTTTCGCGAGCAAAAGGCGACTATCGGACACGAATTTAATCGAGAGCTACTCAGCCCGCTTGCCGCCTACGCAGATGCGAACTTGATAGCAAGGGATGTCGAATTGACATCTCGAACTAGCGTTTAGCTCCGTCCTGCGAGTTGCTAACGCGAGCCGTCCCGTATTGGGAGGCTTGGCTAACTGCCGAGTCGGGGCTGGGGGCGAAGGATTCGCCCAGCATCAGCCCACCGAATTCCCATCCGTTGTCGGTGGAACGGACTACAAAGCCTCCGGGTTGCAGGTAGCCGGCGATTTCTTCAAAGTTGGGCAAGCCTTCGCCGCTGATTTGTTGTTCGTCGGGGTCGATTTCCTCTTCAGGCCGATTTGCTTTTTGCAGAATGCGGTCCAGAATCGTGGCCAACATGCTCTTGGAGCGTTTGAGTTGTCCCTGGCGGAAGAGTTCGTATTGCACCCGGTAGGATTTTTCGGATCTTAGAATCCGCCAAGCGCTGAAATCTCGATCGCCGAAATACTGAGTAATGGCGGCCAGAACGCGCTGGTAATCGGGCGTCTGCTCCAAGGGGGAGGTCGCGGATGTTTGCGCCTGCAAAATGGCTTCCTGAATCATCTCGATATGGGATGAGAAGATCAGGAAATCATCGTGAACGGTAATAGCCCAGCTACTCAGCCATGGCTCTTCTTCGGCTTCCGCGGCCGCAGGCGGTGCACCGAAATCCGAAAAGTCACTCTCGATGGAAATTTCATCCACGTTGTTGTGCACGACTTGCCAGATCTGATGGTCGGCGAATTCCACCAATTGGGCGTCGGGTTCGCCGTTCATTGCACGGTTCAGCACGTCCGTCATGGCCGCCGCGTCCCGAATACGCAGAGCGATCATGTTGCGGCGGGAATCCACGTCGGCAGGCCCCTGTTTGCTGTCGGCGATGGCATATACGTCATTGGTGAAGTTCGGCAAGACTTCTCGGATATCAATTTGCGGACCGTTGGGATCGCTCTTAATTCCCTCGATGACTTCCTCGAAAACACCGGGTGTACCAGCGAGTTCATCGACAATACCTTTCGCGGCCCAGAACGCCTCTTGGGCATTCCAGTTGGTGACCAGCAAGGAGGCAGCGTTCGACCCGACGAAATTCGGGATGAGTTGAGTCGCTTGATTGGGGAAATCCAGCACTAAGGCCGACTTAGTCAGCGGTTTCTTGGCATAAACGTAGCCGTGATGGTGCACGTCCAGCTCTTCACCGCCAATCGAAACCTCGCCACAAACGCTGGCGATGGCATCGAAGCCCTGCTTTTGGAAGGCTGCCAAGAGGTCTGTGTTGCTCTTTGAGCGGGCCCCTGCGATGGAGCGAATAACGCGGGCAAAGCCCAGAGGTCTTACAAAAAATTCGATGTCGCCACTACCGCTGAGTTTGGCTAGTTCGCGTCCTTTCACAAAGACGGGGTCCTGCGCGAGGGTATCGCCCGATGCGTTGCCCTGCACGCGGTCAATCAATTTCTTGATCAACGCATCGTCATCGCAGATGAGCAATCGTGAGTCTACGGTTGCGAAGAAACTGTCTTGCTTCAAGAACTCGCCGGAGCGTGGAGGCAGTACGTATTTGGTAACGCTGACACCCGCATGTTTCTGTGTCGATTTTTGGACTTGTTGTGGCCCCAGTTGTTGCTCGAACTGCTTCATCATCTCCGCATTTTTTTGCGGATCGATGTCGGCGATCAATGCAAGTGCGTAGGGCTTGACGGGGCGATCCGGGTTTTCACACCAGGCGACCAAAATCTGACCGGTAGCATATTCGCCGAGATCTTCGGGCTTGATGTTGATTCTCCAGCCCGCTTCCATGAAACGCTTTTCGATCTCCGCTCTTTTTTCCTCAAAGAACGGGGCGATTTTTTTGTCCTGGGTGAGTTTGGCTAATTGCGTTTGTTCCCATTTGTTGAGCATCTGCTCGCTATCACGAACCCAAACGGCAGCTTGGGTATCTGCGGGTAACAACTCATAAATAGTTGGAAGCTGAGCTTGGGCTGGGACAGCCGTTGAGAAGACTAGCGTCAACGCGCAAGCAGCGCCGATCAAAGAGCGAACCATTATGAGAATACTCCCTTCTCTGGTAACTTCCCTGCAACTTTAACGCCGATTCCCAAACGACGTGAGCGACATATCTTATCGCATCGAGCGAGCTCGCGAAAAGATGATTGAACGCCTCAGACAACCTGGAACAATGCTTTTCCCTTGACGAAGTTCAGCACCGTTGATGAGCGGAGCGAACACTGCATACCCAACTTCCATGCAATTGGGCCGCAATGCGAAGCAAAAACCGGTCCACTCGACGCGCTTCCCGCTGCATCTGAGTTGGCATTTTTTGCTGCCGCCGGCGTTGGTTGTTGGTTTGGGTGCCGAACTTTACCGTTTTCTTAGTTTCGACTCCACCGCGAATTCACTCAGATCGTATTCCGCGAAAGCGAACGAATTTGACCAATTCGAGTTCCGAGAATGCAAGCTAATCTACCGATGCAGTGCCAGTCAGCAAAAAACAGGGGATTGGGAGGTGTTTCCGGGCAGTGGCTTGGCTCACACCACCGGGGCTTGCCGTCGCACAATTCCGCCTATGTGGGGGCCTGATTTCAAGAATGGTGGGGTGAGCGTGTCCTGGCGATGCCCCAGTTTTCCCGAGCAAAACCAACCTTTGGATGCATTTCTTCTTACTTGACCGCGTTGGTCCTGGGTTGCTGCATGGCTTGTTGAGCGCAACTTGCAGCGATATTCTGGCGGCCTCATTGGCCCTGGCGGCTGCGTTCGCCACCCTACTGGGGGCTGTTCACACCCACTGCACCGAAAAGAACGATGTCAACGCTGACCGAGCTGAATGCAATTTCCCCAATCGACGGTCGATACGGCGGCAAATCCGCAGTCTTGAGGGACGCCTTCAGCGAACAGGCACTCATTCGTAATCGTCTCGAGGTGGAGATACGCTGGTTGCAAACACTGGCCTCGATTGCCGAAATCCCCGAGGTGCCGCCATTTAGCAGCGAAGCCGAAGCGCTGTTGAACTCGATCGTTGAGGATTTTTCGCTTGAGGACGCGGAGCGGATCAAGGCCATAGAGAGTCGCACCAACCACGACGTCAAAGCAGTTGAGTATTTCATAAAGGAACGCATTCACGAAAACCCTGAATTGCGGGCCGTGGCTGAGTTCGTGCATTTCGCTTGCACCTCGGAGGACATCAACAACCTTTCGCATGCGCTGATGTTGAAAGGTGGCCTGGATATCGTTTTGCCTCGGATGGCTGAGATCGTCGAGCGATTGGCAGATATGGCAAAGCAGTTTGCCGCCGTGCCCATGTTGTCACGGACTCACGGGCAGACAGCGTCACCAACTACGGTGGGCAAAGAACTGGCAAATGTAGCCGCCCGACTGCAGCGACAAGTCAAGCAAATCCGGCAGGTTCCATTGCTGGGAAAGATCAATGGTGCGGTTGGGAATTTCAACGCGCACTTGATCGCCTATCCGGAAGTCGATTGGCCGCGTGTGGCTCGTGGTTTCGTCGAGTCTCTGGGGCTGACTTGGAATGCCTTTACGACTCAGATCGAACCCCACGATTACATGGCTGAATTATTTGATGCCATGGCGCGGTACAACACAATTCTTATCGACATGGACCGAGACATTTGGGGATACATCTCACTGGGCTATTTCAAACAGAAGACCGTCGCGGGCGAAGTTGGGTCTTCGACCATGCCGCATAAGGTGAATCCCATCGATTTTGAAAACTCGGAAGGAAACTTGGGTCTGGCAAACGCGATATTGGGGCATCTGGCCGAAAAGCTTCCCATCTCTCGCTGGCAGCGCGATCTGACTGATTCCACGGTTTTACGGAATATGGGGGTAGGCTTTGCTTACGGTCTCATTGCCTACCAATCGACCTTGAAAGGGCTAGGCAAACTGGAGTTGAATCATTCACGGCTGGCGGAAGATCTGGATGCTGCCTGGGAGGTATTGGCGGAACCCATTCAAACCGTCATGCGTCGCTTTGGGATCGAAGAGCCTTATGAAAAACTCAAGGCAATGACGCGGGGGCAAGCGATTACGCGCGAGCGGGTCCAGGAGTTTATTGAAAGCCTGGAGATACCCGCGGACGCCAAAGCATCCTTGATGGGGCTGACCCCGTCCAGCTACCTGGGCAACGCAGAGCAGCAAGCGAGCCTATTGCTGCAGGTCTTCGACCAGGAGCCGTGACATCCCGTAGGGAATGAATTCTGCCCGCGCGTTGACCGACATGCGAGTTGACCGCCAAACGATGGGACTGGGATGCGAGCAGAATGCTCAGCTTGCAGAATGCTCAGCTTGCAGAATGCAAGCCTGCAAATGCTCGGCTGCGTGTGTACCCCGTCTGCATTCAGGGCTTGATTCAGGGCTTGGACTGGTACAGTCCTTCGCAGTGAATGTAAGCTTGGACCGCTGGATGCAATTGATAGCGGGTCGACTTGCCGGCGGCGATGCGATGACGCAGATCAGAACTGCTGATTTCGATCTGGGGCATGGAAACCAAGTGGGATGCGAGCGCCTGCTGCTGTTCGGCGGGCAGGTAGGGCTTGAGCAAGTCCAGGTCTGGGGGGGCATGTCCACCGCGAGCAAGAATGGCTACGAATGCTAGTTGGCAAATTCTGGCGGGATCGCGCCAGGCGTGGAGGTCAACCAGTGAGTCGCTGCCCATCAGGAACACCAACTCCCGCTGTTCCGCTTCGTTGGCAAGATCTTGCAAAGTATCCACGGTGTAAGAAGTACCGCCGCGAAGCAATTCTCGGTCGTCCACTTCAAAGTGAGCGTTGCCGGAGATTGCCAATCGCACCATTTCCAGTCGCTGTTTATCCGCGGCACTGGGGGCCTGGTGCTGTTTCAGGGGCGAGCGAGCCGCTGGAATGAAGCGAACCATGTCCAATTCAAGCTTTTCGCGAGCCTGCTCCGCAAGCAGCAAGTGTCCAATGTGGATCGGGTCAAAGCTGCCGCCAAAGACTCCAAGCCTCTGGCGTTTTTGGTTCGCGGACATATAGATAGTACCTGTAGCAAGCGGATTTCCAGGAATATTCTGACAGATCGATTTGGGAAAGAGTCCATTGTCGCACCAGCCGCAACTCTTTGATACGGAGATTCCGCCTTGGGAACTGGATGCTCAGGGTGAGTGTCGGGCTGCGCGGGTCGTATTCTCGGAGGCTCCACACGGTCCGCTGGACTATCGCATTCCGGAACAACTTTCATCCGACATCATGCCCGGAGTGCGGCTTCGCGTACCTCTGGGAAAATCTAATCGTGAAATGCTCGGTTACTGCATCTCTGTGCAGACTGTACAGCGGCCGCCCGACGCCCTGAAACCCGTATCCAGTGTTATCGACGACGAGCCACTCTGCACTCCGCGTATTCTAGAACTGCTTCAATGGATGAGTCGCTATTACATCGCGCCACTGGGGCAAGTCTTCGAAGCGGCGATCCCCGCGGGAGTTCGTTCGGCTGCCGGGAGTCGCGAGCGAGTCGTTCTGTATGCGGCAGCCAAGTGCCAGGACGTCAGCCAAGTTGACTTGCTGTCACCCAAACAGCGTGAGGTTATCCGCGAGCTTTTGCTGGCGGAGCAAGGGCTGACAATCGATCGCTTGCAGAAGGTTGTGGGGTGTTCGTCCGCGCCCATCAATGCGCTGAGACAGGCGGATTTTATTGAAGCTCGCCGTGAACGCTGTTTCTCACGCGGCAAGTCCGCGGCGGGCATGCCGAAAACAACGCCCTTGGCACTGAGCGCAGACCAGCGCAAAGCACTCAACCAAGTACTGGAGTCCTTAGACTCCAAAAAGCAGCAGACCGTTTTGTTGCACGGTGTGACAGGCAGTGGCAAAACAGAAGTTTACATGCAGGCGATTCACGAGGTGATCGGTTACGGTCGGCAAGCCATCGTGCTGGTGCCGGAGATCAGTCTGACTCCGCAGACACGCCAACGGTTTATTCAGCGATTCGGGCAAGTCGCTGTGTTGCATAGTCACATGAGTGACATGGAACGGCACCAGCAATGGAGAATGATTGCCGCTGGCGAAACGCATGTGGTCATCGGTCCGCGGAGTGCCATCTTCGCCCCCACACCTAATTTGGGATTGATCGTGATTGACGAAGAGCACGAGACATCTTTTAAGCAGGATACCGTCCCCCGCTACCATGCCCGAGATGTCGCCTTGCAGCGTTCCTTCATCGAGCAAATTCCACTCGTTCTCGGTTCGGCAACACCCAGTTTGGAAAGTTGGAAGCGGGCTCAAGACGGCAAGTATCGTCTGGCCAGTTTGCCGCGGCGGATTCATAACCGTCCGCTGCCTCAAGTGACCACCGTCGATTTGCGGCAGCAAAAAGCAGACGCCAGTCGGGGAGCCATTTCCCGGCCGCTTCATCAAGCCATCAAGGACACGCTTGAGGATGCCGGGCAAGTGATTCTGTTGTTGAACCGTCGCGGCTATGCCACGGCCATTCAATGCCCCAGCTGCGGCCACGTCGAATCTTGCGCGGATTGCGATCTACCGCTAACCCACCATCGTGATGGTGGCAAAGCCTGTTGTCACTATTGTGATTTTCAGATGCCAACTCCCCTGGCCTGCTCCGAGTGTGGTTTTGAGGGGATTCGCTACAGTGGGCTTGGAACGCAGAAACTGGAAATGGAAGTTCAGTCGCGATTTCCGAATGCGAGCGTGGCCCGCATGGATAGCGATACCATGCGAAAGCCGGGAAGCCATGAGCGTGTGCTCAATGAGTTTCGCGACGGAAAGATCCAAATTCTGCTGGGCACGCAAATGATCGCCAAGGGATTGGACTTTCCCAATGTGCTCATGGTGGGTGTGATCAATGCGGATACCGCCCTGCACTTTCCCGATTTCCGCGCCTCGGAGAAGACTTTTCAGTTGGTCACCCAAGTGGCAGGACGCACGGGCCGCGGGGATAAGGCGGGCCAAGTCTTGGTGCAGACCTTCTCGCCCGAACATCCTTCCATCGCCTGTGCGGCTCAGCATAACTACGAGGCGTTTGCTTCTCTCGAACTGGGGCAAAGAGAGAGATTTGGTTATCCACCCTTCGGGCATCTGGCGCGGATTATCATCCGGGGGCCGGATCTGACAGAGGCGGAAGGATTTGCCGAGTCCTTCGTGCGGCGGTTGAAGACTGTGCGTCAACAGTTGGCCGCTGAATGTCGGATTTTAGGCCCTGCCCCGCCGCCGCTGTACAAGCTGCGAGGTAGATTTCGCTTCCATGCCATCCTTCAATCCACGGATCCGGCGATTTTGAATCAACTGATAGTCAGAACCGTGGCCGACATCAAGCCGCCCAAAGAAGTGCAGTATGTGATCGACATCGATCCGGTGGACACACTGTGAGATGACGACCGGTATGCTTGCTTGGAGCCACGAACAAGGCTAGGCTGACGGTCTTTGCCCGCCTTGAGCCTCGTTGTCCTCTCCTCGATCGTCGATGCCATGCCTGAACGTGACACGGATGCAACTCCCAGTTCTACCACGCATTCTACCGGGGGCGGTGGTTCGCCCATTCCCGTGGAGCAGTTGACCGCCGGTCAGAAGCGGAATCTACGCATCGGACTGTGGTTGTTCGCGGTGTATACACTGTTTTATACGGGCTTCGTACTAGTCAACGCGTTCGCGCCCGAGTGGAGTGATTGGGAACCCTTCGGCGGACTCAACCTGGCGGTCATTTGGGGATTCGCGCTGATCGTGTTGGCTTTCTTGCTGGCTATGGTTTACGGTTTTGTCTGCCGCGGTGATGGCGACGATTCAACCGCAGGAAATGGTGACCAGTCGGAGGCTCGAGCATGATTTACGAAGCCTCCGCTTTAGCCATCGCAGTGTTTGCTCTGTTCGTGGGTCTGACCCTGGGCTTGAGCTTTTATTTGGGCCGCAAGGCCAAGTCTTCTTCGGGCTATTTCGCGGCTCATGGACAGATCCCCTGGTTTGTCAACGGGATCGCGTTCGCCGGTGACTATCTGTCCGCCGCATCCTTCCTGGGGATCTGCGGCATGATTGCCTTCTATGGATATGACGGATTTCTTTACTCGATCGGTTATCTGGCAGGCTGGGTCGTGGCCTTGTTTGTGATTGCCGAACCCATGAAGCGGTTGGGCAAGTTCACTTTTGCCGATGCCCTGAACTACCGTTTTCAATCACGCGGCATCCATTTCGCGGCGGGCGTCAGTACTCTGGCGGTCAGTGTGTTCTACTTGATACCGCAAATGGTCGGCGCGGGTGTTCTGGTGCAGCCTCTGCTCAATTTGAGTCACTGGGTGGGGGTGGTGATTGTGGGTGCGGTTGTCATCATGATTGTGGTTACCGCGGGAATGGTCTCCACCACGTGGGTGCAATTCTTGAAGGGCTCACTGCTGGTCGCCTTCAGCGCATTGCTGACGTTGATGATTCTCAATCGAGGTTTTGAGCCGCAAGCCGGTGGAATCGACGGCTATCGTTTTACCAACCTTCAGTTGGATGATCCCCAAACGATCGAAGCCAGGTTGGCCGAGCGTGGATTTCGTCTGCAAGCCATCGAGCAACTTGAAGCCCAGGGAACTTATTTGACGACGCTGGATCGAAGCGGTCGTACGATTCTCTTTCGCCAACAACAAAGCGAATCGGGTTTTCTGCTCGCCGAGTGCCAAACCGTTCAGACTCAAGCCGAGGGGCCGGAGTTGATCAACGGCTTGCCGAAGCAGCAGCCGGTTGACGGCAAACCGAATCAGTTGCACCCCGTGGGCTATATCGAGTCGCTAACCGATTTGAGACCATCGGGCCCGGTTGATCCAGTGAGCTTCTTTCGGATCCTGGGTGACAGTCAAGTAGTTCTATGGGGCAGCGAAACGGTATCTAACAGCGACGGTTCCAAGACCACGATTTACTATCCGAAATCGACACCTGGTTCACGCGTGCTGCGGCCTGGCGAACATCCAAAGTTCGCGGGTATTCGTCAGGAAGGATTGTGGCCAAAACTGAACTTTCTGTCGTTGATGTTCGCGCTCTTCTGTGGGACGGCGTCACTGCCACACATTCTGATTCGCTACTACACGGTTAAGGATGCAGCCGCGGCGCGGAAGAGTACCATCGTGGGTATCGCCGCCATCGGCTTCTTCTATGTGCTGACCCTTTACCTGGGCTTGGGAGCTATGACCAGTGGTGCCATGGACGTGACCAACAGCAATATGGCCGCGCCGCTGTTGGCTCGCAGCATTAGCGAATGGCTGTTTGCGATCATTTCCGCTATTGCCTTTACAACCGTCTTGGGGACCGTCAGCGGTTTGATTCTGGCATCCGCCGGGGCTGTCAGTCATGACATCATGAAGAATTTCTTGGGTATGGAAATGAATGATTTCCAGCAGGTGCGGGTGGCGAAGATCGCTTCCGTCATCGTTGGAATCATCGCTATTTTCCTCGGCATCCTGTTTGAAAAAATGAATGTCAGCTATTTGGTCGGCTGGGCCTTCAGCGTGGCGGCATCCGCAAACCTGCCGGCTTTGGTGATGCTGCTGTTTTGGAAGAAGACCACCAAACAAGGCGTTATCGCCGCCGTTGTCATCGGGATGTTCAGTTCGCTGACCTGGATTCTGCTCAGTGCCGACACGTTCTCGCAGGTATACGGCGTGACCCGTCCCACATGGCTGGAGTACTGGGTGCCGTTCAGTCAGCCGGGAATCGTGACTATTCCTCTTTCCTTCTGCACCCTGGTCGGTGTTTCCTTGGCTACTCAACCAGCCCAATCGGAAACTGCATAAACAGAGCGATTCGAAGGACTGCACAAACAGTGATTAGAAATGCTGGGGAGGCTCTGCTCTAGGGCGCGAGGCGCGTTCTTGACCACTTGCCATCCGCCTCCAGGGTATACAGAAAACGATCGTGCAACCGACTGGGGCGGCCCTGCCAGAATTCCATCCGGACGGGGGAAATTCGATAGCCTCCCCAATAGTCAGGACGTGGAATGGCTTCATCGCTGTACTTCTCGGCCAGTTCAATCGTCGCTTGCTCCAACTCGCTGCGACTAGATAGCGGTCGCGATTGAGGGCTCGCGATAGCTCCCAGGCGACTGCCGGGTGGTCGTTCCCGGAAGTACTGATCGCTTGTTTCGGCGTCGGTCTTGGCGATCGTACCCTCGACTCGCACCTGTCGCTCGATGTGCGGCCAATAAAAGACCAAGGCGGCGTGAGGATTCTTTTCGAATTGAATCGCCTTGTCGGACTGGTAATTGGTAAAAAATGTGAATCCCGCGTCGGAGACGCGCTTGAGCAATACGATGCGTGCCGACACGCGTCCGTTGGGATCGGCGGAGGCCAACGTCATGGCGTTGGGCTCGAACCATTCCGCGGCGGGCGCATTCTGGGCCTCGGAAAACCAAAGCTTGAATTGTTCGATGGGGTCTGCGACCAATGCGTCCAATTCCAGGGATCCGTCGAGATAGCTTCGCCTAAGATTTTCCAAGTCCATCGTGAGCCTCAGCGATTGGAGAGTTGTCTCTGTTCAAGAATACAGTAGCAGTGCTGGCCCTCTCTGCCGTTCGCAGATGATGTAAGCATGGTTCGTGGATGGCAAGGTGTTACCGCCAGCAGCCAATCGATCTACGGATTTGGCACAGAGGTTGCATCATCTCGGATATCGCCGCTGGTGCAAGTGCCAGCTTGACAGATACTTTCCCCTCAAAAAGGTTGTGGATGGAAGATTCGATGACCAATCGCATGGTAAATGACAACGCGAACGCGTCCCCCCATATCTCGCTCAGCGGTTGTTTGTTGGTAGCTGCTCCCGATTGGCAGAACGAAGTCTTTCAACGTACGGTCTGCATGGTGGTGCATCATGGTCCTCAGGGTGCCATCGGTATCGTGTTGAACCGGGGCATGCAGGCTGAATCCAAGGCCTTGCTCCAGCATCTAGCTGGTGAGCAGGGGCATCCTCGAAGCGGGCTATTACATTTTGGAGGTCCGCATTCCGGGCCGGTCGTGGCACTCCACAATTGCAACGCCTTTGCGGAATTTGAGTCCGCGGAGGGAGTCTATGTGGCAGCTCAGATTCAAAATCTTCGGGCTCTGATTTCAACGCCGGAAGAGGCCTGTGCCGTAAAGATTATGGTGGGTCAGGCGGATTGGGCGGCGGGCCAGTTAGATCATGAATTTCAGCAAGGCAGGTGGCTGCCGCTGCCGGTAACGCCGGAATTGGTATTTGCCGACGATCACCGAATGTGGCCTCAAGCCATGCTCCGAATTGGGGACTGTTTCGTGGCGGGGCTGACCGGTGCGATTCAGCCTCCCAACCTGCAAGCGAACTAACGGACTTTTTTTCCGCAGACGATCCTACCAGCCTGATCCGTAGTGGATGGGGCATTTGTCAGGTTCGCTGCGTGTTGTTTACGGAGTCTGCGTTGAGCGCAGATAAAATTGCAGCGGTGGACTATGCTGTGGTTGCCTGCGAGGCACCCAGCCATTGGCCCAGTAACCTGGCAGGTAGGCCGTTCGCTTTGACCGCCGGTTCCTAAATCTGTTTTCTCGGCTCGAAGGTGCGGTGTAACCGTTCACGGTCTTGAGTGTCGACTGCGAGGGAAACGGGGGAGCCTTTTCAGCGTCGCGGGCATTCTCGGACTCGAATCCTAGCGGCAGTACCGGTGCTGCAGTTAGCAAGGCGTGAAAATGTTGAAAAGACTGACGCATCTTTCAACCTGAACGGTTACGAAACGGAAACTCCATGCGTGTTGGAAAAGTAGTCAAGGTTATTCCCGAGAAGAAGATCGGCTTCATCCGCTCTGGTGGTCTTCGGGAAGATGTGTTTTTCCACTTTTCTCGGGTGGAAAAAGTCGGCACGCTCGATTTGCGAGAGGACGACGAGGTCGAATTCGAGATTGATGAGTTGGCCCGTATCGAGAATGAACGTCTACAAGCCACCCGCGTCCGCCGCTCGACAAGACCGCTGGAGATGCGGTTGAGATCCAGCGACAATCCCAAGCTAAAGGCGAAGCATCATCCTCGAGCCCGCAAGCGTCGGCCTAGCTGGCGCGGGAAGCCGGAGCAAGAAAGCGATCAAGAGAGTACAGAATCTTAAGCCGTGCGGCTGATGCGGGCCCAGCGGATGGGTTCGACGCAAGCACCAGGCTAACTCAACTTTCTCCTGCACTGCCCGACTTGGCTCGCTTGACTGAAGATTCGGCTTGTTCGGCCAGATTGTCTTGCAGGTATTTCTGCAGCATATTGCGGGTCACTTGAAACATGCGATCGATCCGATTCTTGGCGACCAGCGGAATGGCTCCCTGCTGCTCGTCGAGCATCGATCTTTGAATGGTCTCCAGTCGGTCGGACATTTCATTGTAAGTCGGCAATTGCCTCATTTGTTCCAGCAGCTGGGAGGCGGCATCCACTTGGCCTTCCTTCAGATAGATTGTGATTCTGGCGGCCAGCAAATTTCTCAGTCCGACCAGATCGAGAATTTCGCCTTGGAAACCCTTGACGAAGGCCTCCGCTTGCAGCCTGCGACTATCGTCGGGAAGCTCCGCAATCTCGAGCGGCTGCAAGCCTGGAACTAGCGGCAGTTTAGCCAACACGGTGTCGCCATTTTTTACGTAGAGTTCCATCAGCGGGTATTTCAGGCTGATAGTCTGGTTGCGTGCTGCAGCGTCGAGGCTTTCCTCGGACGCTTCGCTGATTTCGGCGGCTGCCGTTACAGCTGCGTCCCCTGAGGAGTCTGTTTGGGAGGCATCGTCGCTGGCTTCCGCGGAGTCTGCTTCGGGGGCTTTCGCCGCTTCCTGGGCGGCCCGCTGCAGGGCTTCCCGCTTGGCAATCAAAAGCTGTCGCTTCAAGGCGTCCGGATAGAAACTGGCATTCTCCTGCGGAACTGGGATTCGAATCTGGCCTCGCCAATCGGTCCTGCCGAGCAATTCGAAATCATCGTTCAGCAAATCACGGCGGTAGACGAAGCAACCGGATTGCGGAGTATCCGTACCACGTACAACCACGCGAACATCGGTGTGTTCCGTCTGGGGGCGAACTCGCAACAGCACGCGTTGCGTGCGTCGATTCTGTCTGCCTCTCAAGCCCGCGCCGCCTGAATAGGTGTAGACGTTCGCGGTCAAGCGAACTCCATCCTCGGACTTGTCGGCAATTGCCGCATAGGTCCAGGAAAGAGGTTGCAGCAGCGTCGGGATTCCATTGCGATCATCGCGGCGGACAATAGGCTGGAGTACATCGCCGATACGAATCGAAGCTGGGTTGCTTTCGCTCATAATCAGCCCCCCGGCTTTTTGCCTCAGTTCCGCCGAGCTCGATTCGGCGCTTTCTACTCGAGCCGTGGGGGCAAACGCTTGCGTAATGGTGGCCGCCGCAACACGGCTCGCGAAAGGCCAATTCGCAGTCTCAGTCGCGAACGAAGGACCCATATATTGCATCGGGCAGTCCAGTTCCCGGGCCTTGATGGAAAACAGGTCCCCGCTTCCTTCCACCACCAGAAAGAAAACCTTGTCTCGATCTCGCAGCACCGTCTCGGTTTGCCAGGGCAAGGAACTGATCAAGACGCGTGCCTGCTCTTGCACTGCGGGAATACTGCTTCGAGACAGCACGGCCGCGACAATTTCACCGCTGTTGATTCCTGCCTGAATCTCGGCTTCGTCCTCGTAGACCGCGGTGCACAAATCCAGGAACCGCTGGGCGAAAGAATCCGGGCTGACCGACGCCAGTCCCGCCAGTTCCGACAGCCGCTCGCGCTGAGCCCTGGTAACGGCTACTTCGGAAAGTTGTTCGACCGCGGCTTCGACGGTACGAACGGATTTGGCACTCTCCGCCTTTGTGGAGACCACTACCAGTAATTCATTACGGGCCAAATCGGCGATCGTGAACTGCTCGAATCGATCTTGAACGATGCTGGCCCAATCCGGGGAAAGTGGACGACTGCGAATCTGCCAGGCCGCACGAAACGATCTACGCAGCTCTTGCTCGAGTTCGCGGATGAAGGTCTGACTGGCCGTCGAAGAAAGGTCCGCAGTGGGAGCGAAGGTGTACCAGATTTCAACTTCGTAAGGTGAAAACTCCCAAACCTTGCCGGGCTGCGCGTGCAGCTTGGCGACGGGCAGCGTCAGCCCGCAGACCAACCATCCGGCCAGAAGGCATGTCAGTGCTGCGAAGCCCGTCTTTGGTCGTGATGCCCCGTGGTGGGACAAATGTTGATCAGCAGAAAAAACGGTTCGGCGAACCGTGCCACACTGATTGAAGACAAAGCGCAGGCTGGAGACAGTGGAGATCATGGTCAGGTAGCTAGCGGCTCGCGGTTCGAGAGGTTCCCAATGTCAGTCGCCATCCGTTGATGTTTTGATAAAGCGAGACAGGCTTATCTTCCAGTCCCTCGACCGCGGCGGCGACTGCAAAGCGGTCCGTGACTTGCCACAAAGGCAAGACCGGCAAGTGGTAGTCGATCAACTGATGCAAATCCTGCATGGCGTCGCGAACCTCCCGCCAGTTTTTGCAGCCGCGGAGCCGCTCTAAGCCTTGGATGATAAACGGGTCATCGCTCCGCGCGACTCCGTTCCCGCCCAGCAAACGTTGGATATCGGTGGCCGGCTCCCACATGGCGGCGTTGACGTACGCTAGATCGCATTCCCCATTCAGCAGCTGCGAAACAGGTTGGATTCGCATCTCCGCCTCAATACCAATGTTCTGCCATTGTTGAATCATGGCTTGCACAGCGACGCGAGCGAATTCGAAATCCGGGCAACCGATGATCAGCTTCTCCAAGCTGGGTGGTTCCTTTCTCTGCCGTACTGCCATCTCTCGCAGTTCCTGTGTCGTCATGACCAGCAAGAGCCTGGCGAGTTGAGGGTTGTAGGCGACCGGAGGCACCCGCAAATTGTAAGCGTAGGCTAGCGGATCGGTTTCACCATCTCCCAATGGAAAGGGGCCGCTGACAAGCCGCCCGTCGCTCAAGTTCTGGCTATTCAGCAGCTCACCAGCCAGCATGGCTTCCCGGTTCGTCGCGTACAGTAAGGCCCGTCGAAATTTGGTGCTGGCCAGATAAGCGTGATCGGACACGGGAATCAACATATGCGTGGTCGGCAAGGCATACGAGCCAACGCGGATTCCAGGTTGGGACGCGAGGCGTTTGGCGTCGGCGGGATAAAGTTGATCCAGCACATCGATCTTGCCCTGCAGCAGATCATTGACGGCATCTCTCGGCGAATCGTAAAACACCTCAATGACTTCGACGGGTTGTCCGCTCTGCGAGGGTTCACGCAGCTTGAAAACAATTTCATCCCCTGTGTCTTCCTCGACAACGTAATCGCCTGGAAGGTAACCGGTCTCATCCGAGCTATTGGGCAAGATCCACTGCATGAGAGCGTGGGGTAACACGTTGGGTCTTTTCAGTTGGACTGTCAGCTGGTTGGCGGTCGAAGCAGAGACGGATTCAAAGATGGCCGCCCAGTTTGGGTCGTAGAGTGGATCTTCGGGGTCGGCCCGCTGTACGAGTTGTTGGGCCAATTCGAAGGCGGTGAGCGAAGACTGTACGGCGGGATCTATGGATAGCACCAACTGTTTGCGATCATCGCTCATGCGAGCGGGGGGACCCAGTGCGAAACCGTAACGTCCACCTTCGCCTCCTGTTTCCAAAAAGCGGAACAGAGACTGGTAGACCAAACCGCCCGATCTGCGTGCGGGCCAATCAATCAAGCTGGTCGGATCGAGATCTTGGCTTCGCTGCATGACACCCACGCGCACCATGGGATGTTGGCGATTGATGTCCTCGATCAGCTCCTTGGCGTCTTCGACATCTGGATAGATGCTGACCATCTCCATCAGAGCCGCCCTTGCTCCGCGAAAATCACCTTGTCGCATCAAGCTCTCGGCCTCGTCTTTTTTGGAGAGCGCCATCTGGTTTAATCGGCGATTCCAATTCTCGACCACAGGGAGCGTGTTG
>JANSWS010000811.1 GCA_024743355.1 bacterium | reverse complement strand
GGATTGACGAACGTCAGGCCGAAAAGGAAATCGAGCCGGCCTTCAACGGCAACGATAAGGCACTACGGTTGTATAACATGCTGCAGGCGATGGGTTGTGAATCGGAGCTGCTGCAACCCCTGATCGAAAATGCCTTCAAACAACATCCGAACCTTTCCTTGCCCGAGCTGAGCAAGCTCATACTGGAGTGGTACTCCGAACCACCCAGGCCCAAGAAGACTCAAATCGAGAAGATGAAACCTTCCAACTGGCACACGCTGCCTTCCGAAGATTTGAGGTTCAAATTCTCCCAGGCTGAAAAGGGGCGACTCTACGACGACTTTATGTATGGCAAGGAGCTGTTCGATGTGCCGAGTTGGTTGAAGAAAGTAGGGTGACATGTTGGGTTTGCCTCTGCCTTATTGCGACGAGCTTTTGTACAGCACCATCGCGAGATACGGGATACACAGCGGCATAGTGTCGCCGAAAGAATTGCTGCAGGAAGTGTTTGGCGATACCAAGATTATCGCGACTCCTGATTTACCCGGTCATCTGAAACGCATAGCAGATCTCTATCCTGAAGTGGTTGGAATCACGCCGGGCGACCTGCTTTATGAACATACCCTCTTCCCCCTTTATGCTCCATTTATCGGTGAAGAACGGCGTAGGTGCCTGACCCGTGAACTCATGGCAAACAGAAAAAGTACGGTTCATCTCACGGCTGGAGTTGCAGCTTCTCGAGTCAAGCAACCTGCATTTCTCAGATACTGCCCTGGTTGCATAAAAGAACAGATCAACCAGTATGGGGAGTGCTATTGGCGGAGAGACTGGCAGGTAGCCGGGGCTGAGAGTTGTCCGGTTCACGGTTTCCTGGTCGAATCTGATATTCGTCGTCACGATATGCACAGGCATCTTTTCCAGGCCGCCAGTGAAAGTGCTTGCCCAGCGGTCGTACAGCAGCCCGGAAGCTGGCAAAGTGACTTGATACTTAACAGCGTAAGAGAATTACTGAATCTTGAGAGTGGGTCTGTACCTGAGCTTTGCCTGTGGAGCCTCTGGTATCGAAACCTAGCGGTAGATAACCATCTAAACAGAGGTACTCAAGTTCGCCACGATTTCGTTGCTAACAG
>JANSWS010000448.1 GCA_024743355.1 bacterium | reverse complement strand
CATAAGAGAACCGAGGAAACAGAGTAAGCAAACCGCTCTGTTTTCTCGGTTTTCTCCTGTTCCATCAACTAGCCTGCTGACAAGCTGTCAATGGAATAACTCGCAGACGCCAGCTTGCAATGTATTCTTTCCCAGCCGAACTTGTGTGGTACAACGAGCGAACAAGCGGGAGAGTAACTTGGATTTAGCGCAACATCAAAACTTGCGCGTCGTGCTTGTATTTTGGGGCGGGCCGCTCGATACAAAATGCTGCACAGCGTTAGCTGGCCGACCTGCGAGGTGCGTGTGCCGACCGCTACCTCCCTCGCTAGCATGCCAAAGTTAATGCGGGCTAGATCACTCTAGAAATCGCAATATTCATCGAAGGCATCGCGCATATGTGCGATGTTGGCGGGTTGACCGGTCCAACGTTCAAAATCGTAGGCCATAGCCGATACCAGTTGGTCGCTGACCGAGAACAACTCGGTCCACCATCGTTCAACAGCTCGTTGTGGCCTTTGCTGGCTGGCAGCCGCGTAAATAGGCAATGCTCGTTGTGCGACAGCCATCCTATCTTGTAGATGCTGTGCAACCGTATGCATCTCTTTGTCCGAATCGCCGATTACCACAACCGCCTGCGAATTCATTGGCAGCGTCTCGGTCTCTTCCGCCAACTGCTCCGCCGACAAGCTGATCAGCCAATTTTGGCTGGCTAGGTCCTCCAAAGGAATACGTTGCCGCGGCTGGTCGTCGATCCAAAGGAGGCGAGCTGGGTTGTTGAGCAAACATTCTGCGACCATACTTCGCGACCGAATGGAATCGCCACAGACGACGCAAACGGTCTGCGACCAAGGGTGGCTTTGATCCGCCAATCGGCGAACCGCCGGCCCCACCGAGTGCCAACCCTCCCAGGCGTTGTCATGGAAGCGGACGGAAGTGATGGCCGAGATGAAGCCAGTCGCTGGATCGTCGGAAAACATGGCTTCGGCTGCTGGTTTTGCATAGGGCTCCAGGATCTGGATAGCACTGAACCGCATTGCCTTCAGCCCCGCCAATGCCGCGTCCAGCTCCTCTGCTTGGACTGCGACGGTAATGACGCGCCAGTCGAGCTGGGCCAGGTCCAGCATGCGTTCCATGACGAATTGAGTCGGATTGCCCGCCACTGCCCCTCCGATGCAACACAGTATGGGTTGTGTGGCTGCTTCCATGACCAATCGCGGCTCCTGAAAGAAAAGTTGAGCACCCTTGCGCGACTTGGTAGCTGGACTGAGCGTGGGGAAAAGAGGTTTGTAGAACTTGCTCAGACAGTACCCGCCAGAGCTTATCGAGAATCCTCCTTAGCCCAGCTTACCCATTTCCACTGTTCCGGCTTCAGCTGTCCTGCATCTCGTTCGGATTATTCCGGTTCCGGCAAACTTTTCGGGTTGTAAGTGCCGATAAGCACGTCTGTAACGAGTTTTCGGGTGATACCGGATATGCGTCTTTGGATCGCACCGAGTCAAATCGCGGGCAAAGGTCCGCGAATGAAAGCGAACACGGAAGTGTCGGCGGAGAGGAATCAATGACAATGCTCAGTGGTCGTATGCACTGGCTAACGGTGGGGCTAGCTCTCCTCGTAAGTGCTCAAGGATGGATGGCAGGCCACGCGTTTGGTCAGGCACCGACGAAGCCTGCAAGTGCTGCTGCTAATAAGCTGCAAGAAGACTCCCCGGCTCCGGCCGACTACGGAATGCAGGGGGCTCCCTACGGAACCCCGTATTCACTGCCTCCGCACATGGTTCCCAACGGCGTGATGCCGACGGCTGGGATGATGCCTCCGGGTGGCATGCCTCCCGGAATGATGCCTGGCGGTATGCCCGGAATGATGCCCGGTGGGATGCCTCCTGGCGTTATGCCTGCCAGCATGCCGGGTGGAATGCCCGGTGGGATGCCGGCCGGCATGATGGGCGACGCGCCTTCAAGTATGGCCTTCCAGGGACCTCCTCCGATGGAGGCTACCTTTGCCGGCGGCTATTCGAGTTGTGATTCCTCCTGCGATGCTGCTGGCGGATGTCAGGGCTGCGGTGGATGCAATAGCTGCGGCGGCGCGGTATGCGGCGGCAGCGGGTGCCATCAAGGCGGATTGTTCAGCGGTGGTCTGCTAGGCGGAGGCTGCAAGTCTTGTGGCGGTGGCATGTGCGGTGGTCGCGGCTGCGGCTCCGGTGGCTTGTTCGGTAATCGAGCTTGTCACGCCTGCGGTGGCATGGGTTGCATGGCCTGCGGAGGGCGAGGACATCTCGGCCACGGTGGACTGACTGGAGCCTGCTTGGCGCTGCTCGGACCTTTGGCCCCTTTCAGTGAAGGTGGCCGTAACGCCCAACGCTGGTTCGACGTCTACCTGGGAACGATCGGTCTTGTCCGCACGAGCGATTTGAGTGGCGTAGCCACGGGCTACCGCGATCAAACAACCGGCGAATTCTTGACGACCGACGTCATCAGCAACTTGGGAATTGGCGTCGAGCAAGATGGTGGCTTTCCGTTGACAAACAATCCCGTACTTTCGATCAGCGATATTGATCAGGAAAGAATGCGGTTTGGTTTGGAAGCGATTGTGGCACTGCAAACGGGCGTAGGCAGCGGTGTGGAAGTGCGTTACTTCGGTTTGAACAATTGGAGTGAAACCAAGACGGTCAGCACCATTGCATCCGGAGTACCCAACCTGTACTCGGTGTTCAGCCTGTACGGCACCGATCCTCAAGACGGCTTCGACGATACCGACCGATCCTTTAGCCACTCGCTCGCCTACAACTCTGAGTTGCACAATGGTGAAGTCAACTATCGCAGTCGTTGGGTGAGCGGCTTCGGGCCCTTCCAAGGATCGATTCTGGGCGGTATCCGCTACTTCGACCTCGATGAAAAGCTTGGCTTCCGTGCGGTTGGAAGCTTTGACAACACCTTTACCTTTGATCAGTTGCGATTCTTCGACTATGAAACGCAAACGCGGAACCAGCTGACGGGCGTCCAGATCGGGGGAGACCTGTGGTGGAGCTTGCTTCCCGGACTGTCCATCGGCACGGAAGGCAAGATGGGAGTCTTTGGAAACCATGCTGAAGTTGAGTCTCAGGTGGTTGCCAACTCGATTCCCGGAGCTCGAGAGCACCTGCAGGACGGCAAGACAGCGTACCTGGTCGAGTTGAACGCTCAGCTGGTCTATCGTCTGTCGTACTCTTGGTCGGTGCGAACTGGCTACAACATGCTGTATGTGGACAACGTCGCCCTGGCAACGCAGAACTTCAATACTCGTGACTTTAGCAATGCCATTGGTGGCGGCAACTTCACCTTGGAACGCTTCCCATTCATCGACACCGACGGCGAAGTCGCTTACAACGGTTTCTCGATTGGTGCTGAATGGCTGTACTAGCCGTCTGAGTTGAAGCGTGAAGTGCAAATGAAAAGGCCATTCCGAGCGGAATGGCCTTATTTTTTTACACGGTTTCCCCTCTGCCTTGATGGGCTCGGATTACCGTTCGAAAAGCCGGCGTTTTCGGTGTTCTTGACAATTCCCTGAGCCATCGTCGGGCCGCTTCCCGAAGGCCCTCGTACAGGCTAAAATCTCCAACTGAAAGCTAGGGGAAAGGCCAAATCGGGAAAAACCGGGCCCGCATCCTATCCTTGTTAAACCATTCATCTGGCGGAGTAGCTCAGCTGGTTAGAGCAGCGGAATCATAATTCAAAATCCCGCTTTCTGTAGCTCTAGGAATCCCAACGATTTATTGGGTCAAACGCCAATCTTTACCGATGCTGATCTTTGTTAATCCGGCCTAACTGGCGTAGACTACGCCCGCCTTTCGGCAGCCTGAAATTCTTTCCAGATTTTTTGTGAGGAAGGGTTTTCCTCAAACTTCTGAACTGCTTCGTGTCCGGTCGCCATCCCGATATACGATTCTCATCATCCGGATGGAAAATTTGCTCGCCATTATCAACTCGATCAGCGTAGATAACGGACCCGTTCTGCGGATTCAGAGTGGAGGGTCCTTCCTCTTCCGACGCTGTCGCTTAAGCTTCAGATGATTACAGCCGCCGCGTTGCGGCCCTGTGCTATTTCTCTCCAGTCCTCATTTCGAGTAACACTGGTTCAGCGTGGGGGGGATTGCATCCTCCTCGTTTTTTTCGCGGTCGATCCGCTGTGCACTCACCAATCTGAAAGACGGTTCTCGTACTGCGGCGAAACTAACCCAGCAGCTGCTAGCAGATAAAGCTGCGTATTGCACCACCGACAGCTACCCCGAGCCCCAAAAACCAGATCATGCATCCGACCTGATCAATAGCCGAATGCTCTTCGCCCGCCCAGGCATCAATCGGCTCACCCCAGCAATATTTAAAATATGCTGACATCCTCTCCAGCTTGAATGAAAGGATTCTATCCGTGGAACGAATTAGGGCGTCGTAATAAGTAAAGCCATTAATTAAATCAACGTCTTGTTTTTGCCTTAACTTAGCAAGCAGATTGCGTTTGTCCCGCCGCAGCACACGATAAGTCTTTGCGAACTGGAGTTTACTCCTGCAATTCGTTATCAGGTCATTCAGCTCCTTTGCGTTACCGGCGATCATTTCCTCTTCATGCAAGCGCAGCAAGGTCTGCTCTGCTTCAGTCAAAACCTGAATTTGTTCATCTGGCATACGCGGCCAATCTGCATCGGAATTGACGGCGAAGCTATCTTCTTTTCTAAAATTATCAGGATCCGAAAGCTTGTAGCGTGGGATTTCGCTTGGGTCGGCCTCCAACTCTTCTTTTCGAGCTCCTTCTGCAATTGCCAATCGTACTGCATCGTTTTCCAATCTATCAATCTCGGCCCCAACCACATCTCCACACTTAGCCCCATTGCGACTAAGCTTCAGCGTGCCGTTATTGTGCATCCATAAAAGATACGTCGTCATTGTGGCAAAATTTCGCTTATGAGCACGCACGATCTCGAGACCTTTGATCCTTTTTTCTAACTCTGAGCTCAAATCAGGAGACGGCTGCAGGGCTTCAAGTAATCTTGCCGTCTCTTCTTCAGCGCGTTTCACAGCATTTTTTGTGCTCTCAATGTGTAGATCGACACCACGTAAGGCTTCATTTGCGTCTGCCTGTTCAGAAATCCGCCGAAGTTCTTTTTCAAATTCAGAGAGGCAAGTTATTGTGTAGCGGTTGTATTCGCTTTCATTACTTAACCTCACTGTCAAGAATGCGCGCAGCGCGGCATACAGAGTCACGTAGCTCTGCATCGCCAAGCTGTGCGTAAGCGGTTGTCGATTCTTTTCTTCGAGGCGTTTTCTCGCACGTTTTTCCCGACGAGCTCTCGCACTCTCTTCACTCGTCATTCCCTCAGATTTTTCTTCGCTGTTCATCTGGCTCACTTCAAGGTTAGAAAATAACCTTAATCGCAAGCACGCACTATGTCGTATCTTGCTTCAGATGGTCAAGCACCCCAGGGGACCCTATATAGTCCGGGAAGGACCCAATACCCCAGGGGTGGGTGCCTGCAGGTGGGTTTGCGCTGCTAGTTGGACACCTAGTTTGCAGACAGTTACGCGAAGAGACTATCGCAGTTGATGGGATGGCGATCAGCGCAAAGAGAAAGCCGGAATTGATCCGGCTTGGTGGGCGCATGAAAAAAGCCGGACAGGTGTCCGGCTTAGTTTGGATCAGAGCAGGCTATCGTCTAGTGCCAAGCTTCGTCTGCTATTTCTCGCAAGCTTGCGCCAACGAATCGGCCACCATCATCAGTACCCACAATGATATGATCCATCACGTTGACCCCTAATAGCTTGCCAGCATCAACGAGACGAACAGTCATTTCTATGTCAGCGCGACTAGGTGTTAGGTCACCTGATGGGTGATTGTGCACTAGCATTATCGTTGATGCATTGGCTAGGAAAGCCGCGCGAAATACTTCGCGTGGATGGACTAGGCTGGCGTCTAGTGTCCCCTGTGTGATTGGATGAACGCCGATAGGCTTAAGCTTTGTATCCAGGGACACAATCAGAAATTGCTCATGCGGTGAACACTCTAGAATAGGCTTGACTAGGTCGCCGACAATCTCGCATGCGGTTTGCGTGTTTTTCACTTGACGACGCGCGTCGTATGTCGTTTTGCCAGACCGAACTAGTTGCGTTGAATAGATGGGGACGATCATAGCGCACCCCCTTCCACCCATT